>NZ_JAVIWF010000001.1:0-127657 GCF_034314285.1 Cryobacterium sp. 10C3 | reverse complement strand
GCGGTTGTGGGGTCATTCGGCTTCATTCGGCGTTTTCTTGCGGTGCCCGTGCAAAAATGTCGGTGTGTCCTGGTCTGTCTGCAGCGAGCCGACGACCGTGGCGGGGCAACCCGAACGGCAAGACCGGACCGATACAGACGGGAAGACAATGAACGAGAAGTCCACCTACCGCGCCATCTTCTATGGTGCCAACCCGATCGCGTCCGGCACGGAACGAGAACTGGCCTACGTCGACGGCGGCTACCAACAGACAGTCACCCTCGAGGTGGATGAGGAAGGCGCCATTGTCCGCCGGGTATTCAAACTGGGGCATGTGACCGAAGAGCCGATCGCGTACCAGTACGTAGAAGACGTGCACGATGCTGCGGCCGAACCGGACGTTCCCAACTAGGCCAGGCCGAAACGCCAGATCCGCGCGCCCCGGGCTCCGGCTGGACCGCACAGGCAGCACCATCAGCGGGCCGACCATCGACGCCCGGAGTACGGAGACGATGGTCGGAAACGGGGGCATAGCTTTCGGCGAGGTGGCCGAGGATGCCCGAGTAGGGCTTCCTGATGAGGACGTTGATCCTTGTGTGCTGGACGCACTTGAGACTGATGGTGTCGAAGTCGCCACAAGGAATGCTGGTTAGCAGAGCACAGGCAGTATCGTGACTTCGTTCGATGCTGAGGTTCTCAATCACAGGTGACTGATCCGGAACGCTCGCCACGGTGCAGGTGTGATGGTCCTGGTGGTTTCTCACTTTCGGTCGATTGCTTTTTTGCCTTCCAGCGGAAGAATCGATATCAAGTGTGAGCGGGTACGTGCCCGGAATTCCAGGTGAAATAAGCCGAAAACGCGTCCAAAAATCTGGGCACGGCCTTCCCGCTGAGCTGGCCCGATGGCTGCGTTTGTCCGCACCATGGAAGCACCAACGGATGGCGGCCGACCAACTCTCGTTGGAAACGTGGCGGTTACGACCGGAAGATGTCCGTAACGGTTCGTTCGTCCAGCGCGATCCGTCGCGCGGCGACGTTAAGGTCGACGAGTCAATCTTTGGTGGCTTCGAGCCGGGCATACGGGGCGGTAGATCGACCAGAAAGCTTCTGCTCGCCGCCGCGGTGGAACGCAGACCCGTAATTCAGGGCGCCAGCCACGTCAGTCTCGCTGCTTTCCTCCAAGCCAACATCGAACCAGGTAGCCATGTGATCACCGACGGCTGGTCTGCGTATCCGGCTGGACACCCGGTCGCTACGACCACACCGGCATTCCCATGCCTGCTTCAGGCCTCCCTGCGCACGAGGTACTCCCGGGCTTCCACCACATGTTCTCTCTGGTCAATCGGCGCTGATGGAAACGACTCACGGTTCGGTCGTGGCGAGCATCTACACGCCTACGTCGACGAATGGGTATTCAGGCTCAATCGTCGGAGTGCCCGCCGCCGTGAACTCCTGTATATTTGACGCTCGTTGAAAAGTAGGCCGCCGGCGCCCTATTACTCGATGCGCGAAGCTGGCCGAAAGCGTCCCAGGCCGATCCCAATGCGCGGCCGCCACCAACGTCCACCGAGCCTCGACATCGGACACCCAAAATTTCCTTGGTGCAGCGAAATATTCTAAAGCCAGGTACCTGAACAGAAAAGTAGTCTCCTGAATTCGGAACGGGACGCACTGACTTTTCCGGTCGAGAGTTGCCGGTGTGGCGGGCACTCTCGACCGGAAAGGTCTCAATAGGGTGGGCTAGAGGACGTCCTCGTCGACCCAGTCGAGGGACTTGGTGATGGCTTTTTCCAGTTGCGCAGCAGCCGGTCGCGTTCGGCGACGTCGAGCTTCGGCTCCCAGCGGGCGTCTTCCTGCCAGTTCGCGCGGAGCTCGTCGAGGTCGTTCCAGAAGCCGACCGCGAGGCCGGCCGCATACGCCGCGCCGAGCGCGGTCGTCTCGGCGACCACCGGGCGCACCACGGACACGCCGAGGATGTCGGCCTGGAACTGCATTAAAAAGTTGTTGGCCACAGCGCCGCCGTCGACCTTGAGCTCGGTGAGTGGGACACCGGAGTCGGCATTGACGGCGTCGAGCACTTCGCGGGACTGGTACGCGATTGCCTCGAGTGCGGCCCGGGCGATGTGGCCCTTGTTCACATAGCCGGTCAGGCCCACCAGGGCGCCCCGGGCATCGGCACGCCAGTAAGGCGCGAACAGGCCCGAGAACGCGGGAACGAAGTAGGCGCCGCCGTTGTCCGTGACGGAGAGGGCGAGGGCTTCGATCTCGGAGGCCGACCCGATAAGGCCGAGGTTGTCGCGCAGCCACTGGACGAGCGCGCCGGTGACGGCGATCGAGCCCTCGAGCGCGTAGTGCGTCTCGCCGTCGCCGAGCTTGTAGCCCACGGTCGTGAGCAGCCCGTTCTGGGAGTGCACGATCTCGGTGCCGGTGTTGAAGATCAGGAAGCAGCCGGTGCCGTAGGTGTTCTTGGCCTCGCCCTGGTTCGAACGCGCGCCTGGCCGAAGGTCGCTGCCTGCTGGTCGCCGAGGATGCCGGCGATCGGGGTCTCGCGAAGCAGGCTGTGTTCGCTTGCGATGCCGTAAACCTCGGAGGAGGAGCGGATCTCGGGAAGCATCGAGCGGGGCACGTTGAAGGCGGCGAGGATGTCGTCGTCCCATTGCAGGGTTTCGAGGTCCATGAACATCGTGCGGCTCGCGTTGGTGACGTCGGTCGCGTGCACGCCGCCCTCGAGGCCGCCGGTGAGGTTCCAGAGCACCCAGGAGTCCGTCGTGCCGAACATCAGCTCGCCGGCATCCGCCTTGGCCCGGGCTCCCTCGACGTTCTCGAGGATCCAGACGATCTTCGTGCCCGAGAAGTACGTGGCGAGCGGTAGTCCGACCTGCTTCTTGAAGCGCTCGACGCCGCCGTCGGCGGCGAGGCGGTCGACGATGGGCTGGGTACGGGTGTCCTGCCAGACGATCGCGTTGTAGACGGGGAGCCCGGTGGTGCGGTCCCAGACCACGGCGGTCTCGCGCTGGTTGGTGATGCCGACGGCGACGATGTCGTGCCGGGTCAGGTTCGCTTTGGACAGCGCCTGCCCGATGACCTCGCGGGTGTTGTTCCAGATCTCGATCGGGTCGTGCTCGACCCAGCCTGCCTGGGGGAAGATCTGTTCGTGCTCGAGCTGGCCGGTCGAGACGATCGACCCGGCCTTGTCGA
Organism: Cryobacterium sp. 10C3; assembly: GCF_034314285.1. NCBI lineage: Bacteria > Bacillati > Actinomycetota > Actinomycetes > Micrococcales > Microbacteriaceae > Cryobacterium > Cryobacterium sp. 10C3. The sequence goes on along the minus strand of NZ_JAVIWF010000001.1, from coordinate 124,480 downwards.
AGATGATCGCACGGGAACTGGTCGTCCCCTGGTCGATCGCAATGATGTACTGGGCCATTGAATACTCCTTTGTAGTCGTGCGGTTCAGGTTGGGTGTGGGAATTGCTAGCCGAACGTGCCGCGGCATCCGTCAACGGAGGCCAAGGCACTGGTTCCCTGGTTAGGCCAGGATGGGCAGGAGTGCGGTGGACAGGAGTCCGGCGAGGACGCCGCCGATGATGGGGCCGAAAACGGGGACCCACGAGTATGACCAGTCCGAGGAACCCTTGCCCTTGATGGGCAGGATGAAGTGCGCGATTCGCGGACCGAGGTCACGGGCGGGGTTGATCGCGTAGCCGGTCGGCCCGCCGAGGGAGGTGCCGATCACGATGACGAGCAGGGCAACCGGGAGCGGGCCGAGCGCGGCAAGCCCGCCGTTGACACCCTGGCGGCCACCGCCGAAGGCGATGATCACGAACACCAGCACGAACGTGCCGATGATCTCGGTAAGAAGGTTCCAGCCGTACGAACGGATGGCCGGACCGGTGGAGAAGACACCGAGCTTGTTCGCCGGGTTCGGTTCCTGGTCGAAGTGCTGCTTGTACGCCAGCCAGCAGAAGACGGCGCCGATGATGGCTCCAAGCAGCTGCGCCCCGATGTAGGTCAGCACCGACAGGAAGTTCACCGGGACCCCGGAGCCGAATTCAGTGGCGCCGGATGCGACCAGGCCGAGGGTCACGGCGGGGTTCAGGTGCGCCCCCGAGTTGTAGGAGACGATGACGCCGGAGAAGACCGCGAGGCCCCACCCGATCGTCACCATCAGGAAACCGCCGCCCAGGCCCTTGTTCTTGGCCAGGGCCACGTTGGCCACCACCCCACAGCCAAGGAGGACCAGCAAGGCCGTGCCCACCAGCTCCGAAAGAAAAACGATACCGAGATTGTCCACATTGACACCCTTGTTCAGTGAAGCCGAGTTGTAACCGATGGTCGTGCAGCTGAGGTTCCGCCGATATACAGCGAAAACGAATCGTGAGAAACCTATCGGCCTGACGCACTAATCGGTGCACTCCGCCGTGCACGTTCGTGCAGATCGCGGGCTAGGCGAGCGAAGCGGATGCCTCGCCGACGCCGGAGAGGTCTACACCGTGCATGGCCGCGCAGCAGGCCGACGGTGAGGTCGACCTCGAGAACGCGGCGTGCGGAATCCCAGCCCAGCACGGGAGCGAGGACGCCGGCGAGTTCTTCGAGCAGCGCCAGGCTGAGCTCACCACGGAAGGCCATGCTCGTGCGTCGCAGCACGAGGTCGGTCAGGTGCACCACTGATTCTGTGGCCGCGAGGAACTCGATCTCCCGACGGGAGTAATCGGCGTGGTGTTCCAGCGCTGCGTCCGGTTCCGCGGAGATGAAGTCGATCACGTCTACCGCGCGGGTGCCGTAGCGGGTCAGCAGCTGGTCGGCCCTCGAGGTGCCGACCTCGTCGCCGTTCGCGGCGATCCAGACCCGGCGCGCGGCATCCGTGGCCGGGAAATTGCGGCCGCCGCCGATGGGAAGACCGGCCGTCGACACGACCCGGGTGCGGCCAAGCAAGGTGAGGATGTCGCCGCTCAAGTGCTCGGCGAGGGCCCGGAACGTCGTCCACTTGCCGCCGACGAGGCTGAGAAGTGTGCCCGGTCGGGCACCGAGCGGACGGGACTCGATGCGGTAGTCGCGGGAGACGAACCCCGGTGCCTCGTCGTCGTGCCGCGGCAGCGGACGCACACCGGCGAACCGGAAGACGATCTCTGAGCGGTCGACGGCCACATCCGGGAAAACGTGCTTGACGAGATCGAAGAAGTAGTCGACCTCGGCCTCAGTGCAGCGCGCGGGCTGGGTCATATCGTGTTCGAGGTCGGTGGTGCCGACCAGCACCCGGCCCGCAAGCGGGAAGATCAGCACGATGCGGCCGTCCTTGTGCTCGAAGAAGATTTCGCGGCCACCCGTGGCCGCGAGAAGCTCCCGGTTGTCGAGCACGATGTGCGACCCCTTGGTGCCGCCCATGTACGTGCTGGTCTGGCCGAGGGCCGTGTTCGTGAGGTCGGTCCAGGGCCCGGACGTGTTCACGACGATGTCGGCCTGGAAGCTGAATTCGGCGCCGGTGACCGCGTTCCGAAGACGCACGCCCGCGGCATCCATGCCGATGGCCTCGATGTAGTTGGCGCTGCGCGCGTGCGCGCCGGCGGCCAGGCCGTCGGCCAGCACGTCGAGCGCGAGGCGCTCGGGGTCGTGCATGGAGGCGTCGAAGTAGGTGGCCGTGTACTTGAGGCCCGGGTTGAGGCGCGGCAGCAGTCTGAGCGATGCCTTCCTGCCGAGGAACTCGTGCCGGGGCACCGTGCCGCCGTCGCGGGAGAAGGAGTCGTAGAGCATCATGCCGATCTTGATCAGCAGGGCGCCACGTTCCTGGGCCGCACCCTGGCGGTGAGTGAGAAAGCGCATCGGCGCCGACATCACCCCGGAGAAGGTGGAGTAGATCGGAATGGTCGTCTTGAGGGGCTTGACGTAGTGCGGGGCGATCTTCAGCAGGCTGTTGCGTTCCTCGACCGACTCCTTGACCAGGCGGAATTCCCCGTTCTCGAGGTAGCGCACACCACCGTGGATCATGTGGGAGGAGGCCGACGAGGCGCCGGAGACGTAGTCGCCCTTGTCGACGATCGCGACGTCGATGCCCTGCATCGCCAGGTCGCGGAAGGTCGCGATGCCGTTAATTCCGGCACCGATGATGAGCACGCTCGCCCGGGGATGAGCGGCGATAGCGGCCTGAGCGGCTACGGCACCGGGACGGATACCCGGCGCGGATGCCCGGGCGGGCTTCTGGTTTGAGGGGGTCACTGTTCGCTCACTTCCGTGTGGGTCGGCAGGTCTGGTGTGTGGGTCTGCAGCCTTAGGTCTGCAGCGGCGGCTGACAATCACCGGCTCACGGTCCTGCGCATGCCGCGCAACCTCGTGGGTCAGTACAGCATGCGCAACACCACACAAACGGTCAATGCCTGTGCACACACGTGCACACATGTGCAAGCAGAAGCTACGACCATCACAAACGATCCATCCCTGTCCGACCGAACCGATGACGCCCTCACGGCGGCGCAACCGTATTACGTGCAGGACCACCTGACCATGGAGGCCATCGCGCACGAGCTGCACACCTCCCGTTCCTCGGTGTCCCGCCTGCTGAGGCAGGCCAGGGCCAACGGGCTCGTGAACATCCAAATCCGTTCCCCACTCAACGCGACGAGCCGCCTGGATTACACGAGCGAGATCCTCCGCCGCTTCGGTGACGCGTTCGGAGCCCACGTCGAGCAATTCCCGGTGCAGACCTTCTTCGACGACCCCGCGACGAAGCGGGCGTTCTGGCGGGAGCGCGGCGTGACGAGACTGCTCGAGATGCAGGCGCGAATAAACGTTGCACTCTTCGGGCTCGGCTCGCCATTCTCCAAGGTGCCCAGCCACGTCTACGCGCGCGGGTACCTCGAAGACGAGGACTTCACGGCCCTCAGCGCGGCCGGCGTCGTCGGCGTCGTCGGCGTCGTCGGCGACGATGACGTGGCGCCGTCTTCTTCCGCGCCGACGGGTCCATCGACGGGATCCCGCTCAACGAGCGCGGTACCGGGCCAGATCTCGCCGTGCTGCGCCGGGCGCCCCGGCGCATGTGTCGCCAGAACAGCGCTACCCGATGAGGCGACGCGCCACCCGCCCCAAAAGTCGCTTGACATCAATAAGAACATCCACTCAGCGGGACGTGACCAACCACCACGCGTTCACTCTGATCGGATTGCTCTTCAGGTACTCGGAGTCCTCCGCTCCACGGAACGCAAGCCCGACAGATTTGCCCACGGTTCAGAGTGAGAAGTAGGCCTGATAACGCTTCCTGGATTAGTAGTCGGTATTTCCGAGCGATGGCCGAGGTAAAAAACGCGCGGTTGACTGGGCGTGCGCATGCAGCTCCAATATTATGAGCTCGTTGATTCCAGTTCTCAGTTCGCTGCGGGGAATGTATAGGGTGCTCTGAGGGCCTCGTGACCAGTAACGTCCGAGGTTGAACCCGTTGATCCAGGCAATTCCCTTTCCCCATTCAGAGGTATCTAGGAAGAGATCAGTACTTGCGGACAGGGTGAATTCAGTCTTCGAGAAGCTTGGCCCCATCGGGTCTGAATTCAGGGTGGGAATGCCGGCAAAGAGGGATCCGTCAATTGAGGTGAGGTCCAGACTGAGGACCTCCCAATGCACCAGTTCTTCACCGTTGAGGGTGATCGGCCCGATTATTCCTTTTGGCTCTCCAATACGGGGGCCATACGAGACTCTGCCAAGGTCCTCCACAAGCAGTTCCAGGATGTCGCCTGCAGGCAACGCAATTGCTCTCTCTCTGTTGTCACGGTTAAGTGCTCCGACGCTTGTGCCGTCGATCGACACGAGCGCGCGATCACGGATCTCTGCAAGACGTAAAATCCCGGAGCGGGCGATATTGTCGGCAGAATGGTGCAGAGTGGTTCGGTAAACGCAGAGGCCACGGTATTGCTCGGTGTGATCCATCGTTGGTGCGTGTTCAAATGCTCTCCATCTGCCAAGTTTCTCGCGTACGTCGGTCAGCGGAACAGTGATTTGGAACGGCGTTTGAAAGGCGGGTGCGTCTGTTGCTGACGCTGGGACACAGGCAGGGAGCTGGGAATAACGGCCGATGACTTCGCGGAATGCGTGGTATTTCTCAGTTGGGTATCCGGCTTCGTCAAGGGGGCGTCGTAGTCGTAGGAGGTGACTTGGGACTTGTAAGTGCCTTTGTCATTCGCGCCGTTGCTGAATCCGAAGTTCGTGCCGCCATGGAACATGTAGATGTTGACGGATGCGCCTGCGGCTAACATCGAATCGAGTTCGAGGGCCGCATCCGCAACGGGGGTCGTGTGGTGGTGTTCGCCCCAATGATCGAACCATCCGTCCCAGAATTCGGAGCACATGAGCGGTCCTGTGGTTTGGTGTCGGCGCAGCGTTGCGAGTCGCTCATTGCTTCTGGAGCCAAACGAAGCAGTTCGGTGCAACTCGGGGAGGCTGCCGTCATCGAGCATCTGGTCGGTCGGCTGATCGACCGTCGTGAGGGGCACGGTAATACCAAGGTCATGTGCCATAGCGACTAGAGCCTGGAGATAGGGTTTATCAGCCCCGTAGGCTCCGTACTCGTTTTCAATTTGAAAGAGAATGACGGGCCCACCTCGATCGATCTGGGCTACCGAGATGATGGGAAGTAGTTGCTCAAAATACTCACGGACGGCCGTAAGATATCTAGGTTCAAACCGTCTGATACGCACGTCCGGATCAGCGGTCAGCCAGGCCGGTAGTCCCCCGTTGTCCCATTCAGCGCAGATGTACGGGCCGGGCCGAATGATTGCGTGCATACCTTCCTCTGAGACAAGGCGTAGAAATCGGGCCAGGTCGAGTCCGGCCGTTGTATCGAACACGCCGCGCTGCGGGGCATGTTGGTTCCACGGAACATATGTCTCGATCGTGTTGAGACCCATCAGCCTGGCCTTATGGATTCGGTCGGCCCATAAATCTGGGTGCACGCGGAAGTAGTGGAGAGCGCCCGAAATGATCTGAAACGGCTTGCCGTGAAGCAAGAAATCGTCAACACCGATTGTGAAGGTCGGCGACTTGGTTTCGCGTTTGAGTGAGGAGGTTTCGCTGTTGACCGTCAAAATCTCGTCCCGCCTGCTGAAAGACATTCTTGGTGCCTGGGCCAAGGACGGGTGTGGAGGCGAATGCGCCGGGACCGCTCGACCCAGTTCGGGATATCGACGTCTAGGCGCCCGAGTGCTGTGGCGTGTACATGAACTCTGCGCCACACGCGAGGGATGGTAAAAGCAAACTCATCGAGCGTCTTTCGAGTCGTACTCTTCACGCTTCTTTGCTCCTCTTGACTATGAAAGTGCTCGTGGCAGGACGGGTACTCCCGTGCCCCGGAGGGTGGAGGGAAGCTACCCTGGGCCGTGATCTCACTTGTATCTAAGGGCAAAGGTACGATCGATTTAGGCCGTCGAACACGAGAGAACGGTTGAGTATCTGGAGAGAACGATGACAGCGGTGACCAATTTGTCGGGTGTGATCCCGGATGGTTTCCCGGGTCAGCGGATGCTTGTGGTGCCACGCCCTCGAGTGAGGGAGGCGCTGGCGCATCCAGGGACGGCGCACCTTGTCGTCACGGACTGCGGGTATTTTCCACAGGCGCATTCTCATGGCCGAGTACGGCAAAGCCCGATTCCCCAGGCCGTCGTAATTCTTTGTGTCAAAGGAAAAGGTTGGTGTGTCACCGCGGCGGGCAGGTTCGCTGTCACCGCGGGACAGGTCATTATTTTGCCTCCGCATCAGGCTCATTCGTACGGCGCTGATTCTGACGACCCTTGGACTCTTTGGTGGTTGCATCTGGACGGAAGTGACCTTGAAGGGTTTCTCTCGTTCGCGGGAATGACAATTAGTGCGCCCGTTCGGACGCTGTCCGACATGTACGCAACTGTGTCGCTCGTTGCCGAGGTGATCCAATGGATGGAGCGTGACACAACAGATTCGAGCCTCCTCTCAGCAGCCGGCGCGGCTTGGCATTTGATGGCTTTGCTTGCGTCAGACAGAGCTAGTGCGGGGGGACGAGCAACTCTATTGAGCGGGCGATTGACTACCTGCGAAGCCACGTCACCCAGCGAATAAGCGTGACGGACCTCGCTGCGATGGCGGGGTTGAGTAATTCCCATTTTGCGGCACTTTTCAAGGGGCACACCGGTTTGGCGGTCCTGAATTACCAAACTCAACTCCGGATGGCTAGCGCCCGCGAGTTGCTTGACACGACCACACAGCCGGTAGAAATGATTGCCCATAGTGTTGGTTACGAGGACTCGTTCTATTTTGCTCGCCAGTTCAAGAAGATCCACGGGCTGACTCCTTCTGTCTATCGTAAGCACGACAGGGGCTGATCCGTTGGGCAGTCGCTAGGGTGTGCCAGCCGTATGGGCAGACCACTGGATATCGAGGCGTGCGCAGCCTCCGGGCTCGATCGTATGTAGGGGCGATAACACTTCCAATTCGACGAGCCACGCGTTCGGATGAAAACCGTTGAGCTCGCTGAGGGCATGCGGTATCGGGGATTGCGCCCATACTTCGATCCGTGATCCGTGGTCTGGGTATTCCGCTCTTTCGTCGACGGCGGTTTTGAGGACGAGGCTGGTTCCTGCCGGTCCACGCCACTTAATCTCTCCAGTGGAGTGGGGGAATCCGAATTTGGCGACCCCAGGTTCGATCGGCACTCGCGCGATGCCGTGTGCGATGGTTGGTCTTACTGCGCCTGCGTATCGTGCGAGTTCGATAGGTGGATGGTTGGACGAGACGGTGACTTCTACTGCAGAGTCCGTTGCCCCATCTCGGGCCGCGAAAGTGTCGATTTGGCACACTTCCCAGAGAGACCACCGCACATTGCGGTGGGATGTGTTCGTAAAGGTGGTGTGTTCGAAGAATGAGGAGCCGGTGGCTGGGATCCGGAATTCGCGTTTGACTTGAAGGCCAGTTCGAGCGTCGTTGGGGCTGGCCATGATGACCTGCTGTACTTTCTCAATTGGGAGCCAAGTGGATTCGAAGGTCCACTCACCCGCATCGAGGACAGGATCCGGTGGGCCCGCCCATTGCCCTGCACTTTCTCCTTGCGGTGCCGGCCAGGTCTTGGAACCACCGACGTTGGCCCAAGAGGCGAACGTGCCGTCCAGTGTTGCCCAGGACAGCCTCGGCTTAAGAGCGCGAAATTTTCTGTCAAAGAAATCCGGGTTGATCCACAGCAGTTCTTTCCCTTCGATCTGGAGAGACAGAAGGCGACCCCCAACGGATGGCAGGAAGACGAGCTGCAAGTATTCGTTGCTGATCCGATATAACTCGAGAGACGGGTCGCCGCTTTCAAGTTGGTGAACTGACAACTTCATAGTCCAGGACCACCACCACATTTTGAGTGGTCTCGGATCGCCTTTAGGAACAGAATATCCCCGTTCATGTCTAGTTGACCGTTGGCGATGCGGAGATCACGGACGCCGCAGTTCGTCGTCAATCGGTCGACGGGGTGGTGGCGTCCGTCGCGGCCGGGGGTAGTTGTGCAGAGAGTTGCTTGGACGGTGAGTGCATTGGTCTCGGAATGGACATGGTCTCTGCCGTGGACTCGGAACTAGGGTCGAGCTGCACGTTTCCGGTGAAGTCCGCATGACCATGGTTTTCGAAGAGAATCCGCGCGTCAAGTTGACCATCTGCGGTTGTGATGAGCACCTTGCTTAACGATGTTGGAGCGACACTTTCGAGCCAGACTGAACGCATGATGCCAGCATATGACCAGTAGTCGACGGGCTTGTATGGGATCTCAAAGTCGTCAGTGACTGGCTGGCATGGCGGACTGTACGAGGTGTGGGAAGTCCGAAGAAACATGCGAACGGCGAGTGTGTGCAATCGGCTAGGCCTGATCGAGTCGGTGATCGGCAAGGAGAACAGCGTGTTAGCGCCTTCATACTTACCTAGGGGAACTCCGTCGAGCCACACATCGGCGCTGTAGCCAACGGCTCGGAAATTAAGGCGCAGATGACGCTCCGTCCGACCGCCGAATAGTTTCACTTCACGCCGGCATCAGGCATAGCAGTCGAGGAATGCCGTACCCCCGCCGAAGTGGCTACCATCCAGAGAGCCGAAAGCTGCTGTGGCGAGCAAGTCCCGCGCGGAAGGGACGGCGATACTTTGCCATTCACTGTCGTCGAATCTGGAGTTGTTCCAGCCGCCGTCCAGCCCGATAACCTCGGGGTCCGATGCAAAACGCCATTGTCCATCGAGGTCGATGTATTCCCGTTCCGGTTCTCTAGTGCGCCAGCCATCGAAGCTGGGCAGCACCGCTCATAAGAGAAGACCACTTTGGTTTCGCCGACTCGCTGCACGTGCGTGCCAGACGGCTCAGTTGGAGGATGGGTATCGAGAATAGGCATTTCTCCTGGGGTGACAGCCGCCGTAGCTTGCGCAGCTGTCGACCGCACCGGTAGTGCGACGAATCCAACACCGCACAAAGCACTGGAAAGGAAACTCCGCCGCTTCATTCCTGCGGGGAAGGGTGATGGAGATGAGGGAGCGGTCATGATGTCTCCTCATGTTCGTGGGGAAGCCCTGGAAGTTGGAAGTGTGGGATTGCTGGCTGTGGTGTTTCCCTTCGGGGCCTGCCCTAGGAGTTCGCCGTTTCCCGAGTGGAACTATCCATATTTTTGAGTATCGAGAGTTGTGTGCGGATAGTCGAGACGACGTGGTCGCGTTCGGCTGCTGGGTCGTCAATGAACAGCAGCATTGTGGGAAGGCTCGTTGCAAAGAAGTCAATTTTTGCCACTGATTCCTCATATTCATTTACCCACGTGTCGAGTTTCTGGGCGACTTGCTGCGCCTGCTCATGGCGTCCAAGTCTGTGGAGTGCCACGATCGCGTGGTGTGTCTGGGTGCTGAATGGTGTTGCCGACATCTTGGTGAAGTCACCGGTTGACTGTGCAGCCTGTTGCCAGTGCCCTTCGGCCGCGCACATGTCGCCAGCTCCTGCCCAGGAATCTCCAAGCGCCAACTGCAGTTCGGAGACGTTGGCTAGGGGATGCCGCCCCTCGCCGAGGTTTTGCGGAGGTCGCAACGCTGCTTCTAAGAGCCTGATGGCCAGTTCGTGATTATTCGAGGTATTGGCGCTCCGAGCTAGGGAGAGGGCGGCCCGATCCCAGGCAGCGAGGACTTGCCCCTCGCCGCCTTCCCATGGTTGGAACTGTCTTTCAGCGAGGAGAGTTTGAGCATCGCGCGCTCGGTCGACATCGATCAGAAGTTGCGCAAATGACACCGTCAAGTCGTCACGCTGGTTCACGATTTCCTGGCGTTTCTCCAGCTGTATAAAACGTTCCTCGGTGGACGTCCCAAGCCGCGCAGAAAGCTGGTCAAATTCAAACCAGAGTTTCGCGTTGCCAGGTTCCCCGTTGAGGGCGCAGTGGTAGTGATCGGTCGCGGCATCGAAGTCGCGGAGCACGTTGTAGGAGGCGATGCCGAGATTCCGATGGACGACGGTCGCTACTTCAGTGGACGGGGTGGAGCTGAGCGAGAGGTGCCAGAGGCGGATCGCGTCAGCATATCGGCGACGGTCGTAGTACCAGTGCCCTAGCAGGGAGGCTGCGAGTGGGTCACCCGGTTTAATTTCGAGAGCCGTTCGGAGCGCATCGACATCATCGAGGCGTGATGGGAGAGTGAGTTTTGAGGACCCACGGCTGGCTGCATCTACAGCGGCTCTGGCCTCCTGTGCTTTGCCGGCTTGGTGGAGGAGAGCGGCACGGTGGTAAGAGATTAGTGGCCCTACGTTTACTTGCCCGGGCGCAAGAATGGGAAGGAGCGCCGCTGCGTCGTCTAGTGCCGTAAGTGCGTGATCGATGAATCCTGCGGCGGCGTATTCAAGCGCGACGTCGAGCATTACCGTGGCGTCCGACGTGACGGGCTGCTTGCGGAGGTGTAGTGCCCATGCATCGAGCGGATCTTGGCTGAGGGTATTCGCGAGAACCTGGTCGGCTTCGGCAACGTGGCCGGCCGTCTGGAGTAGAAGCGCGAGCAAGTCGGCTGCCTGCAGGTGGCGATTATCCGTTGTGAGTACGTCTCGAAGCGTTTTGATAGCGACGTCGATCTGCCCCATCTTGGCGTGCTCACGAGCGAGAAGATAGCGTGACGGGACTACGTACGCGTTGTCCCATGACGCACGTGCGAGAACCTTGAGCGCCTCTCGCTGCCGTCCGAGCCGCGAGAGGGCGAGGCCGAGCCGGTAGTGTGCTGATCCATCCAGTGGAGTGGGTGCCCATTGAGTGCGGCGAGTCACACTTCGGGACAGCATCTCGACGGCGCCCTCATAGTCGGCGCAGTCATAGAGCCGTTCACCGAGTCCGGCAGTGGCTCGTGACTCCTGGGGATCCCGGGTCAGGATTTCACGCCAGTAGGGTTCCGAGGATCGCGTCGCGTGTCGATACTGGTCGAGATAGACGGCGATTTGAACTAGTTCGTCGATGGTGCCGACATCGCTGGGAGCGGCCGGTTCTTCAGCGTGCCGGGGTTGCTCAGTGATCTCTTCATCCTGTCGTGGATTGAGAGTGAGCATGGTTTTCTCGTCGGTAAAGATGCGTAGCTCAAGTTCATCGCCTGGCTGCTCTTGGCAAAAAGAGACATCATAAAGGAACGGACCCGCAGGGCTTAGACGGTGGGTGCCATCGTAGAGAACGCGACCATTGCTTGCGCTTAGTCGTACGTGGGCGTGCGGAATGACTTCAGATGAAACTATTCCGATGCGCGCTCCGGCTTCGGTGATGTCTAGCCGGGCGGCCACATCAGCACTTGCCTCCTGAGCCGGTCCTATCTGGCTAAGCGGATACCAGAATTGGCTAAACGTCTTCGTCTCGCCGGCGGCCAGATACGCAAAGTCAGGCTGGTTGTCGGTGTAGACGCCGGCCATCAGCTCCACGTACGGACCATCGGCATCGGTAAGATTGCTGTCCCAAGCCCACCCAAATGGTGCGTTGCCCCAAGTCCACTGTTTCTTGCCCGGGGAAATGTCGCGGCTGGCCCAGTGAACAAAGCCGGCATTTCGGCCGTGATCGTATCCACCAAAGAATTCGCCGTCGGTAGACGTAACCATGTACGAGGTCGGCACGGGAATGTTGCGATACCAGTCCAGTCGATCAGCATCGGGGCTCTCCGGGGTAACCCGGCTCGGGTAGTCGATGCCGTAATAGGACGTCCGGGCGTGCGGGAAACTTACGATGGCACGCTTGGCATGGTCAGCGACGTAGTTGACATCTGTTGGGAAGAATGACTGGTAGTCGTCATTGACGGCGGCCGCGACGTTTGCCCACCACAGGAACGTCTGGCGAGTTTCGGACCGGTTGTAGAGGCGCACCCGCGCTTCGATCTTTGAGCTATTCGGCCGCAGTCGGATACCGTGCATACCCTTCATCCGAGCAAACGGATCATGGTCGGAGCACCAGACAGTCACCGAGCCGTCCATCTTCGTGCTCAATACTGACGTCGGTCGGGAGGAATGTGGCCGGGCGATGGTGCTGAGGCCAATTGAACTCAATCCCCCCGAGATCCAAGGCCCCGCGAGGCCCACGAGAGCGGGCTTGATGACGTTGTTGCGATAGAACATGTCGTACTTAGCCACTTTGTCATAAGCGATGTGTATCCGGCCGCCGAGCTCTGGAAGGATTACCAGACGGAGCCACTCGTTTTCGAGATGTATCGCTTGCCACAGGTGAGGAGACTTGGTCTGACTGATGCGTTCGTGGAATGGCAATGGGAACACCCGTCCCGACGAGCCTTGGTAGACGCGAGTTTCAAGAAACGCGGGAAAGTGGTCCGGTGTCTCTGGGAGGTATGTGTCGATGCTGATTGGTTCGGACCATGCTGCCACGGGCGCAGCTGCCAGGGCAGCGGGAATTGAGGGGAGAGTAATTTTTGATGCCCGGGAGGGCCCTTCGGTGAGCATAGAGCGAGCCTATGGTTGGTCAGCTTGGGTCCGGAATACACGATTCAATGGACAACCTAGACAAAACAACTTTTACCCGCCGCAATACGTGCATCACAGTGACCCATCTGACCCTGTTTGCTGGACGTTTCTTACTTCAGTGCACGACAAGACTTCACGAAACCATGGATTAGGCGGTCGCTCGGGGATGCCGCGCAACACCTGGTTTTGCGCGAACGGGTTTCACATTGCGACACTGCGCTTTCGGGCGCGACGGCGCCGGGGCGGGTATGAATCTGCTCACAAATAGTGGGCACGCTTCTTTGAATTGCGCTATTTTGCTTCCTGAAATAGCCCGTTCAGTCGTCGTTGGAATTCGATGTTCGCCCACCCCGGGTGGTGCGGAGCGGAGTTTGACCCGGGCAACGTTCCCCAGTAGCCCAGGTCGGCGCATCGTTGCACGGCGTAGGCCGCGAAGTATTGTCCGACTGGCCCATCCTCGAAATCGGCCTCAAGAGGCGTGTATCCGATCCAACCTTCGCCGATCACCGCAGGTACGTCGTGGTGAGTGGCCCAGATCATGACGGCCTGCAACCGGGCCTCCAACGCCTGTTTCATAGCAATTTCATGCTCTGCGAAGTGCCGGTACAGCCACGCGTCCCAGGCGATCGGGTCCACCCAGTCGTAGGCATAGAACATGCTTGTGGTGATGCCCGTCGCTTGTAACCGCCACGGTTCGATCGTTGTAGTCCATTCGTCGAACGGGGGTGCGTCGTCTCTGAGAATGGACTTCAGTTCCTCGGTTGGGAAAATTGGCGGCTCTGCGCGAACCTGCGCCCATGCTTCGAGAGAAGCAAGGACTCCGTAGATGTAGAAGTGTTGGTGTGCCACTTGCGCGTTGTCGGGGATGGATGCGAGGTCTAGGTAAGGCGGAATGCCGTAGCACACTGTCGATAAGACGTCGGGATGGGCGTCCTGTAGAAGCCGGAGGGCATTCTCGAGATACGGTCGTTGCGCCCAGAAAGTATCGAGGCCCTCCGATGGGACTTCTGTTAGGCGGGATAGGTCGACCTCGTTGTGGATCTCGACATACGCTATGCGATCGTCAAGTGACTCTTTCTTGAGGTACGTCACCAGTTTCGCCTCGGCATGGGCAAGTGCCTCGTGCCGATTCTTCGCGGGAATTGCGCTTAGCATGTCGTGCCACGATGAGTTGGAGAGAAATGCGGAACTTTGCTGGTATTCCCATGACGAGATGATCACGAAGCAGCCGTGACGCTTGGCCGCCTTAAAAGAGCCAAGAGGTGGGCGCGTCCATTGAGCACGGCGCCCCCGGCGGCGTTGTACCACCTAGTGCGCTGACCGGTATCGCCGCCCATGTTCACGAATTGAAGCGCCGTCGTGTCGATATCGTGTTCTCCGAAGAGGAGCAGGGGCGCCGCGCAGATGCGAACGGTGTTGTAGCCGCGATCGACGGCTTCAGCGAAGGCACGATCAAGATCGTAAAAGGGTTCGCCCTTGGCTGTTTGGGTATACCAGGTGAAGTCCCAGAGGGTGATCGTCAGCTTGGCGGGAAGTTGCGCTGGGGTCGTGGTGAGACGTGAGGGAGTCATCGGTTCCTTCTATCGATCATGGAGGGTATTTGAGGAACGTTTCATCCCTTGACGCTTCCTTCGGTAAGACCCGCCTTCCAAAATCGTTGCAGGCTCACGATGGCGATCATGATCGGGATGACGGATAGGAAGGCGCCACCGATAGCCAGTTGGTACAACTCGGGGTGACGATCTGAGACACTCTGCCATTGGACGAGACCGAGGGTAATTGGATAGAGGCTTTGGTCGGAGAGCATGACGAGCGGCAGAAAAAAGTTGTTCCAGATGCCGATGAATTGGAACAAGAAGATCGTCACGGCGGCGGGCATCATCAATCGCAGGACAAGAGTGAAGAAGATCCGGAATTCTCCGGCCCCATCGAGACGCGATGCCTCAAGGAGACTGTCTGGGACGGCGGCTTGCGCGTAGATGCGGCCGAGATAGACACCGAACGGGCTCACGAGGGAAGGGAGGAGCACAGACCAGTAAGTATTGACGAGGCCGACTTGGCTCATGAGTAGGAACAGCGGAAGAGCCAGTGCTGTTCCGGGAATCATTACGCCGGCCAGAATGATGTTGAACCAGACCTCGCGGCCGCGGAAGGTAAATTTTGCTAAGCAGTATCCAGCCGCAAGAGAGCAGATTGTGGCCACGACGGCGCCGACTCCGGAATATAGGACGCTGTTGAGCGCCCATCGGCCGAAGATTCCGCCGTTGTACGTCACGACATTGACCAGGTTGGTCAACAGCTGCGGGTTGTCCAGGGCCAACCCGGAAGACCCAAATAGGCTACTTGTGGATTTGGTGGCGGCGATTGTGAGCCAATACACCGGAAAGAGAAAGTAGACGGCGGCAACCGCAAGGGCAGCGGTTACCAGAATTCTCCAGCCGGGGCTGCGCTGAATCTTGCGTGGCTTTTGGACCGTGCTTGGTTGCTTTGACGACTGATTCTTTCCTTTTTTGCCGGTGTAAGCGCGTTCGGTGGTTGTCATGATGGGCTCCCCCTCGAGTGACGAGTTTGAGAAATCCGAATGAGAACGCGCATGCGACGAGTGCCAGAAGGACTGACTCTGCGGCGGCAAGGTTGTAGTTGTTATTCGCAAATGCCTCGTTATAGGCAGAAAGGTTGGGCGTGAAGCTAGAGGTGATTGCGCTCGAAAGCGGTTTGAGGACGAGCGGCTCTGCGAAGAGTTGGATGGTTCCGATGATTGTGAAAACAGTCGTGAGCACGATGGCCGGGCGGATAAGCGGCAGCTTGATCCGGGTGATGACCTGCCATGCGTTCGCGCCATCGATGGAGGCTGCTTCGAAGAGATCAGCGTCGATAGATTTCAGTTGGGCGACGATCACAAGCATGTTGTAGCCGGCATACTGCCAGGTGACGATGTTGGCGATGGACCACAGGATCGAACCTCCACCGAGGAAGTCGAGATTCAGTCCGAGAGCTGACCCGAAGTTGACCAGCGGGCTCAGTCCCGGGGTGTAGAGAAAACCCCACAGAATCGAAGCGATAACACCAGGTACCCCGTACGGCAAGAAGTACGCCGATCGGAAGAACCGCACACCCCAGGCAGATGCTGCGTCGAGCAGGAGCGCCAGAGCGGTGGCGAGGATAATCATGACCGGTACCTGAACGACTGCGAACAGGAGGACCCGGCCGAGGCTGGCGACGAACGCCGAGGCGCCAAGTGCGGTGATGTAGTTGTCTAGGCCAACGAAAACGGGGCTGCTACCGCCCTGACCGAATGCGCCAGAACGTTGGATGCCGGTCACGCTCTCATAGATCGCATAGACAAGGGGCAGGACCATCGTCAGCGTGAAGAGGACGATAAAAGGGCCAAGTAGCCCGGTTATCGTTAGTCGGTGCCTGGATCGCGTGGTTGTCATGACGCTGTCTTTCTCTGCAGTTCCTGGATGATTTCTGTGGTGTTTGGGTGTAGCCGTGAGGGGGAAGCGGGGCCGGATCATGATCGTACGGTCTGACCCCGCAGCGTCCTGTTTGTCAGTCCCCTGCGCGAACTTTTAAGCCCTTCGCCTCCAAGTCAGCAATCGTCGCGGTCTGGGCGGCCTTCACAGCGTCCACGAAAGTCCCGTGGCCTTCAACGGCCGCTTGGAAGCCATCGTTTAGGTGCGTGTAGGTGTTGGCAGTTGTCGGTATCCAACCCCACGACGTATTGATGGACTCGTCAGACTTCTTGAAGACGTCTTTGTTTGCGTTCTGGCCACCGAGGAATTCCTCTGGTTTGTCGAGAGTAGATCCGGCAAGCGCGTTCTTCGCTGCGGGCCAGCCGTAGCCGCCAGCGAGAAGAAGGTTGATGCTCTGCGGGTCAGTATTGAGCCAGACCGCGAACTTCTCCGCAGCCTGCGCGTTCGACGTGCCCTTCAGCACTGCGGTGCTCGAGCCACCCCAGTTCGCGGAGGCGTAGGTGCTATCCCACTGCGGCAGTGGGGCGACCTTCCATTTCCCTGCAGTTGTCGGTGCGTTCCCCGAGAGGATGGACCCGCCCCATTGGGCAGACGGCCAGGCGACGATATTGCCGTTCTGGAGATCGCTGTACCACCCGTTGGCGAAATCAGGTTCGGTCTTAATGAGCCCGGCTTCGCGAAGTTTGTCCCAGTAGGAGGCAACTTTGAGTGTGGTGTCCGAGTCGATGTTCACGGTCCAAGTATCTCCATCGAGGCCGAACCACTTCGCGCCTGCCTGCCACGCGAGAGCCGTAAACCACGCTGAGTTACCAGGGGCGAAAGTATTGATATATTGAGCCGGGTTCGCGTCGTGAATGGTTTTGGCGGCCACGGCATATTCGTCCCACGTCGCCGGAGCCTTCAGCCCCAGGGCGGAGAAGATATCCTCCCTGTAGTACAAGCCCATCGGTCCGGATGCTTGAGGCACCGCGTACACGGAGTCGCCGAAGGTTGACTGCCCCAGCTGCCAGTCCACGAATTTGCTGCTCTCGACGCCCATCCCGAGTGGCTTGAGATCAACAAGACCATTTTCAAGAACGAAGCCGGGAAGTTCCTGGTATTCGATCTGAGCGAGATCGGGCGCCCCCTTGCCTGCCTTCAAAGCGGAGTACATCTTCGCGTACGTTCCGGAGCTTCCCGCAGGTGTTTGCTCCAACTTGACCTGAATATTCGGGTTTTCTTTGTTCCAAAGGTCCACGGCCTTGTCCACGCCGGGCACCCATGACCAAAACGTGAGGTTTGCCTTCTCTGAAGGATCAGAAGAGGACCCGGGTGGCGTGCCGGTACATGCGGTCGTAGCGAATACCGCCGCCACAGCTACCACTGCTGCAATCGTCCTGATGCGTTTCATTTTCTCTCCTCGTTGAGGTACTGGGCTTGGGACGCAACATTGTGATCAGCGCGGTCGGACGGGCACAGTTCTGCAAGGTTGTGGCCCCGGCACTCGCATGATATTTGCGCTTTAAAACAGGGTTTCGTGAGGTGCAGTAGCCGCCAAAATCGACTTCTTCGGGGCCAACGAGGCAGTTCTTGCGTTCAACCTGGCGCTCCGTGTCGGCAGCTCGCTCCCCATGGAAGGGCGACAGCCAACCCTAGGAACTTTTCTTTGAACATATGGTGAGTCTAGGCACTTCAGTCCGCCGCCCGGAATGAGCGAAGCGCTGAAGAAACAAGACAAAACGCTGATCGATCGTGGGCCATAAAAGTTGAATATCGCCCATGAACGACGCTGACACAGCCACCGATGCCCGACCTTGTGGGAACTCGGATTGCGGCGGGTGCCCCACTTCCAAAACGTTGAACCAGTTTTTGTGATGATCCTGTGATCCTGCACTTCCGGTGATGAAGCCCACACGCGATCGAATAGGCAGACAAAACGGATGGTCCGGGTCATCGATCGTGCTTGGCGAGTAGCGCTTGATGGTAGTGCCAGTCCGCACAGCTGGTATGTCCTGTCTCAGCTCTTTGTTTACAACCTGTCTCATGACGTTGTTGACACCATGTCTCAGAGCCTTGTTTACGGGATGTCTCAGGACCCTGCTTACAACTCCGGTCGTTGTGAATCGCGGCAGCTGGGCGCTTTCGATAATGGGCAGTGCCCAGATCCCTTACTCCCTCCGTCCGCCGTGATTCATAACGGGTCAAGTCCAAATGTTTGGTGTACCGAGTTTTCCGCGTGATTCTTGGATTTCTAGGCGCTGAGGGCGCTGAGTTCGGTTGTGGGTTCCTCCTCCTCGGTCGGGATTGGGGTGAGGCGTGAGCGGCTGAGGACGTCGAGGCCGAGGTAGCGACGGCTTTCGATCCATTCGTCGTGTTGTTCGGCCAGGACCGCTCCGACGAGCCGGATCAGGGAGCCGCGGTCGGGGAAGATGCCCACGACGTCGGTGCGGCGGCGGATCTCGCGATTGAGGCGTTCCTGTGGGGTGTTGGACCAGAGCTGACGCCAGCTCTCCTTCGGAAGCCCGGTGAACGCGAGAACGTCCGCCCGGGCCGCCTCAAGGTGGGTGTCGACCGCGGGGAGCTTCTCCTCGAGGGCGTTCAGGACCAGGTCGAACTGGGCGTGGACGGCGTCCTTGTCGGGCTGGTCATAGACGCAAGTGGAGCAGGGTCTTCACCCACGGCCAGCTGGACTTCGGGGTCGCGGACATCAGATTCGCGGCGTAGTGGGTGCGGCAGCGCTGCCAGGTCGCGCCAGTCAAGGCCGCCCCGATCGCTGCCACGAGGCCGGCGTGAGCGTCGCTGGTGACGAGCTTAACCCCGGTGAGGCCGCGCGCGGTCAGGTCGCGGAATAAGCCGAGCCAGCTACTACCCGGGACGACACCACACTTGCCCGCGGCAGAGTCGTGTTGAGCCGACGGTAGAGGCTTACAACCCCGAGGTATTGATCCGGCTGGGCGACCGTTGCGTGGGTCGCCCAGCCACAGGAACTACGCGGGGTTCAGTTAGACGTTGTCGAGCGCGAGCCTTTGTCTTCCCGCGGCCACAGCGTGGGAGCGAACACGGGTTACCGCACTTTCCGGGTAACCGATAAAACGAGTTCTTCGGATGAGGCGCCAAGGGAGATCATTCGGTCACCCGATCCAATCACCCACTTCTGACCGATAGTGTCCCAGGCGGATACCTGCTGCCGGTCGACGTGGAGGGTTGCCGTCTTCGACTGACCGGTGGCCAGTTGGATGTGATCGAACTGCACCAGCTTCTGTGCGGACTGTTGGAACCCGCCAGTCACGATGCCATTGGCGTCATAAGTCGGCACGGCAAGATCTGGGGAAGATCCGATGTACACCTGAGGTGAGTCTGCTCCGTCCTTCTCGCCCGTGTTCTTGACGGTGAACGTGACGTCAAGCCCGCCGTCCTTCGCGTTCTTCACGCGAAGCCCGGAGTACCGAAACGTCGTGTAGGAGAGCCCGAAACCGAACGGGTAAAGCGGCTCATAACCATTGACGTTCGCCGTCGGGTCGGTGTACCAGCGGTAGCCCACATCGACTCCGTCTGTCCATTTGATTGACGGTCTGGTCTCCGTTGCGGTCTGCGTTCCGGTGGTGCGCTCGAGGTTGCTGGAAAAGGGCGTGGAGTCGTCGTTCTTGGGGAACGTCATCGGGAGTTTGCCCGATGGGTTCACCAGCCCGTAGAGCAGGTTGGATGTTGCCTCGCCGCCCCGTTCGCCCGGATACCACATCTCGAGGACAGCATCGACGTTGTTGACCCAGGGCATTGCCACGGCGGTTCCGGAGTTGAGGACGACAACGGCTTTGTGGCCGGCCGCATGGGCTGCGGCACTCACTGTGTTGATGAGGTCCACCTGCGTCTTGTTGAGGTTCCGAAGGGCGGCCGACGTAGACGAGTTCGGTCCGGCACCCTGAGTGATCCCCGGGGTGGAGTCATCGACGAAAATGACAGTTTCATCGTTCGTCTTCGCCGCCGCGACTGCTTTGGCTGTGTTCTGTGCCAGGGGGCCCAGGCGAAGCGGACCGTTGGTGCCGTGGCTGTTGTGAGAGTCGGTTTGTAGGTGAAACTGATCTTGTGCAGTCCGACCGATAGTTCCAGGCTCACGCCCAGGTTCTGCTTGCCGAGGTACTGGTTATTGGACGCACGCTCCCCGCCAGGGAATGCGTTCGGCAGGATGTTCCCTCCAGGGTTCACGATCGTCTGCGCAGCATCATCAACGCTGAGGCTGAGCGGCTCCGGCGGAGCGTTGCGGCTGGGCTCCTGCTGGATGCCGCCGTTGTACGCCGACTTGTTGCCCGTGTCGATCCCGTATGGCCGCTGGAGAAGCAGCCCGTAGGTGTCGGCTGTGGTGACGTTCAGGTAACCAGTCCAGGTGTACTGGCCGCCCTTGGCAAGGGTCGTCTGCTGGCCGTCAATGGTGCTATCAACGGTCGTGGAGCCATCGGCGCCCGCACGGGTGAGGCCGGGCAAGGCGTTCGCGTCCTTCGTCACTCTCAGGTTGGCGGTGGGGACGGTGTCCCCGATCCAGTCCACGCCCGGCGCGGAGGTGACGTTTGCCGAACCCACCTGCGCCGTGACGGCCTTGAGCGGGGTGTATTGGACCTGGTCGCCAAAGCCGCGAGCTCGTTCGCCGCCAGGGCTTGCGGGTAGGAGCGTCGAGGTGGGGCCGACGACCGCGACGGTTTTGTTCGTCGACAGGGGAAGAGCATCCTTATCATTCTTCAGGAGAACGCCGCTTTCCTCGGCCAGCGCCAGAGCGACATTATCGCCACTCTGCTTGTCAACGCTCGTGCCGTTGTAGGTCGATGTGACGTCGCCGTGCTGTGGTACCGCCGACTCGTGCGCAGTGGGAATCTTGCTGTTGTCAAGCAGGCCGAAGCGCTCGTACTCGTACAGCATGCGCGCGACCGCATTGGCCGTCGCAGCGGCATAAGGTGCACTAAACGATGATGACGTCAAGTCGATGAGTGGGACCAGCTTGGACGCCGAAAGGTTGCTGGAGGCGAACTCATTGTCCATCCCAGCTAGGACGTCCGACGTTGCCTTGCTGGCGGTGTAGTCGGACGTGATGAAACCCTTGAGTTGGAACTGATTCTTGACGAGGTTGGTGAGGAGATTGGAGTTCGAGCAGGCGTACTGTGGTGCGCTTTGCTCGCCGACAATCTGGAAGATCGCGTAAGAGCACATCACCGAGCTGACGCCGCCCTGCTGGATTGCGGACTGCGCTGGTGCGAGGTAGATCTCGTGGGCCGCCTGCGATCCGATCAGCGACGGTGTGTCTCGATCTTGGCCGTTGTAGAACGACACGTGTTTGACCTGTGACATGAGACCGGTGCTCTGAATGCCGTTGATCTCGGCCGCAGAGAACTGGGAGGAGACGAACGCGTCTTCACCATTCGTAGTCAAATTCCTGGACCAGGAAGGGTAGCGCGCCATATCGACCTGGGGACCGTAAACGAGATCTACGCCCAGAGCCCTCCCCTGTTTTCCGACTTCTTCACCGAGGACGTTGTACGCATTGCGGTCGAAGGAAGAGGCGAGTCCAAGTCGGGTGGGGAATGCTGTGCCGTCGGCGTATACGTTGATGCCCAAGGCGTCAGCATGCCGGATCGCGGGGACGCCAAGTCGGGGAACTCCGGCCAGGTAGCCAGCTTGGCCGTGGTTATCTGGATCGACGCCATGCTCGACTACGGCAACCTCTTCGCCCGGGGTCATCTGGGAAAGAAGATATGAGACCGTCTTCGTAAATGGGGCATCCGAGGCGGTGGCCGGTGAGACCCGAGGGGTGGTCGCCGGGGTTGGCTGCGCGGCGGCCGCCACAAGCGTCCCTGAGGCCATGCTCAACACCAGCGCAATGCCGACACCCCCTGCGCACATGGACAGCGCGGTCTTTGCGACCCTCCTGTCACGTAGCCCCTGATTGCTGATCTGATTCACGGTTGTCCTCTCTGACACCATTACAGGATTGATCCAGCTCTCCCGAGTCGTCTCCGACCCGGAAGCAAGCATCTTCGGCGTCTTTACTGCTGTGCGCAGAACAAGCACGGGTACCGAGGCTGGTGCAAGTGAACCGCGAATCTTCTCGTCAGTCAATGCCTAAAAGACTGCATTTCTGTCTTTTTTGCCATTCATCGCAAGAAAGATTTTTTGCACCATCACATTGCCTATGCTGGCAAGGTGACCGATGTACGAGCTGTCGCCCCGCGAGATAGGGCCCTTGAAGACCTGTACGACCGTATTCGGCTTGCCCCCGAGGGACTTTCTCGTTCAGAACTGGCCTCATCGACGTTGATGTCCCCAAGCGGTGTCACATTCCTGGTGCGTCGGCTTTTACGCGAAGGCCGTGTGGTGGAGGTCGACCCTCTCGCGAAGGGCAAGGGATCGGGGAGCGGTCGACCAGCTCTACGTCTGCTCCCGACTCCATTGTCGGGATGGGTAGCGGGTATCGATTTTGGCCACAAGCACATTTCCGTGGCACTGGCTGATGGTTCTGGCGCGGAGATTGCGAGCGCGACGACGCTGCTGAACGTCGACTTGAACGCGCAGGAGGCAATGAATGCGGCCTGCGAGCTTCTGGACCGGTTATGTGAAAAATACGAAGTCGGCGATCTTGTCACGATTGTTGCGGGTATCCCGGGCCCCGTGGACGCGCAACGCGGAGTAGTCCGATCGCCCACGATTTTGTCGGGCTGGGTCGGGCTTGATCCGGCTGCAGAGCTACAGCGGCGCTTGGGGCACAGCGTGCTGGTAGAAAATGATGCAGTCCTCGGCGCGATCGGAGAACATCGGCGCGGTGTGGCATCCGGGCATGATGACGTTCTTTACGTGAAAATTTCCGACGGCATCGGAGCGGCACTCATTCTGGGAGGCCGAATCTACAAAGGCTCAGCAGGATTAGCTGGGGAAATAGGACATAATCGACTCGAAAACAACGCGGAGCTGTGTCGCTGCGGTAGCCGAGGGTGTCTTGAGGCAGTGGTTTCAGTCGACAGTGTCGTCGCGCAGCTAGCCCACAGCCATGAAGGCGTCACCATCGACCGAATCGACAGCCTCCCCTTCGCAGATGAAATCACGGACCGCATCTTCAGTGACGCCGGTCGCACCGTGGGTCAAGCCTTGTCCTCGCTGTGTAACCTGCTCAACCCCAGTCTCTTAGTGGTCGGCGGCACACTCGGAACGGCCAATCCTGCGCTTCTCACCGGCATCAGACTGGGTATCGATCAGTATGCGCAACCTGCAGCAGCTCAAGGAATGACCGTTGCAGCGGCAGAACACGGAAGCCGAGCCGAACTCGTTGGAGCGCTTTATCTCGCCGCCCGCGCAACTTTCTAACGACCGGAAGAGCTGACGCTGCACGTCGTGACCAACTGACTCGGACCGAAAGGCAGACGAACGTCGGCACGGACGATCGTCAAGAGCTCTCCCAGATCAGCCCGCTCGTCTGTCTATGACGGGTAATCAAAAATCCCATGTAGGTCCGCGCACTTATGACGCTGGCCTCCATGATCATGGGCGCCCTCACTGGATTCTCTCGCACGGCCGCCTTGAGTGCCGAAGTCACCGTTAAGGATCACGAAGTACGTGATGCCGAACAAGGCCACCGACCATCCGATGTCGACTTCGATCGCGGCGACGACCTCGGTCGAAATTCGCAGGGCGCCCCGACCGCCCAAGCATTGCCGACAAGGGCGATGAGTACGGCGGCGATCACCGGGCCTGCGTGAGCGGAGATGCCGCTCCTCGCCGACAGTAACCCCCTTGCGCTCTGCCGCTCGGCGACGGGAACAGCCTCCTGCACCAGTCCCGTGGATTCAGGCCGGAAGAAAGCACTCGCCGCACCGTTACCCGCCTACAGCAGGACCATCGCCCAAAGCGCCGAGGCATGCTGCGTCAGGATCAGCGCACGCACCCTGCGTACACAACTGCACCAAATCGCTGGTGGCCATGAGGCTCTTGCGCGGCAATCGGTCAGCCCAGGCACCGCCGAGCAGCACAAAAACGACCACCGGGACAGCCCGACCGGCGAGCACCCTCAAGTCTTAGTATTTTGGCGAAGTGGACCCGCGGTGAATTAGCCGCGTCTTGACTTCGTGGGTCCCTATCGCGCGATCGCCGTCAATCGCCCGGAACAGTAGCCGGGCGGCGTTTCGCCCGAGTTCCTCTAGATTCATGTCGATAGTTGACAGCGGAGGGCGGGCTTGGGTGGCGATGAGCTCCCAGTTGTCATGCCCGAGTACCGAGATAGCACGAGGAACGTCGTAGCCGTCTTCTCGGAGTGCGTCTACCACACCCCTTGCAATTGCGTCGTTGCCGCAGAGCACGCCGTCCATGAGCGAATCGACGCTCAGCAAGTGGCGCACCGCGTTGCGTCCCCATTCCTCCGTCCAGCCGCCGTACAACGCTGAGCCGCCGACGAACTCGAGTCCTTGAGCGAACAGACCGGCTGTGGCTCCGGCAACCCGGTCAGTCGCCGCTCGAAAAGTCGGATCTCCAGCGATGTAGCCGATACGATCTCGCTGCGAAGATATGAGGTGCTCGGCGGCCTGACGGCCAGCACCTACGTTGTCGCTGATAACAGAAATGTCGTCAGGCGACGAGCTCGGTGCGTATGCATAGACCACGGGTATCGGAAGAGCAAGAGAGAGCGGATCGCGTGGGTTAGTGCTGTCGCCAACAATGATGAGTCCGTCCACTCGGCGGCTGAGGAGAGCGCGAACGTGATGCTGCTCGCGGATCGAGTCGCCCCGTGCGTCGCACAAGAACACCGACACCTCACCAAGTCCGAAGGCGTCCTCAGCGCCCATCATGACCGGTATAGAGAAGCGTCCGTCGAGGTCACTCGTCAGCAACCCGACCGTCCCCGTGCGGCCGCTGTGCAGGCTCTGCGCCTGGCGGTTGGGCGTGAAGTGAAGCGATTTAGCTATCTCCTTTACGCGTGCGCGGGTCTCTGGATTGACGCGGTATCCGTCGCTCAGCGCTTTCGACACGGTAGAAACGGATACACCGGCTGCGGCTGCGACATCGCGGATAGTGGCCGTCAGTGAGGCCCCCGAGTCCTTGATGATCGTCATATTGACCTCCTCGGGTGGACATGTTGACAAGAAAAGAAAGACCGGTTAGATTGTGTGAAAAGGTTTTCACTGTTTTCCTAAATGCACCCGTCAGTCG
Source organism: Cryobacterium sp. 10C3 (assembly GCF_034314285.1). Classification (NCBI taxonomy): domain Bacteria; kingdom Bacillati; phylum Actinomycetota; class Actinomycetes; order Micrococcales; family Microbacteriaceae; genus Cryobacterium; species Cryobacterium sp. 10C3. The sequence goes on along the minus strand of NZ_JAVIWF010000001.1, from coordinate 99,289 downwards.
GGCAGAAAAAGTGAAAACTTGTGAAACACATTTTAGCTCTTCCTAGTTCAAAGGAGAACTCGTGCCAGGCACGTCCCCCGCGGTCATCACCCCTTCATCGACGACCGGTCCGCTTGGAGCGATTGCCTACGGGCAGCTGAACCCGCTACCCAGCACTGCCGTATCCCTTGACGCCGATAGTTTTCTCGGTGAGTGGCAGGCCCGCAACCACGACGCCTCCATCCGCCATTGCGTCGAGAATCTTGAGTCCTCTGGCGTGCTTCACAATTTTCGACGTGTCGCGGACGGCGAAGCAGGCAACTACAGAGGCATGTGGTTTGCGGACACTGATCTTTATAAGACCCTTGAGGCGATCGGATGGGAGAGCGGTCGTGTCGGTGCTGTCGTCGAGGGCGAGTTCCTGAACACTGCACTGGGACTTATCGAGCGCTCACAGGATGCCGACGGGTACATTAACACGCACATCCAAGGGGACGAAACCAAAACTCGGTGGCTAAACCTAGTGTGGAGTCACGAGCTGTACACCGCCGGCCACCTCTTCCAAGCGGCAGTAGCTCTCGTTCGGGGCGCAGGCGAAAACCGTCTACTTGAGGTCGCCCGACGCTTCGCTACGCGGATCATTGAGGACCTTGGCGAGCAAGCAGACGGATACGACGGACACGCCGAGATCGAAACCGCGTTCGTCGAGCTCTACCGTCTTACCGGCGAACGCGCGTACCTTGATTTCGCCTGCAAACAGATCGAACGCCGCGGCCAGGGTCTGCTACCGAAAGACAATCTCGGCACCGAATACTTCGGTGACCATGCTCTCATCCGCGATGTGCAGGACGCCACAGGGCATGCTGTACGCCAGGTGTATTTCGCGACTGGCGCCACCGATGTGTACTTGGAGAATGGAGAGCGCGACTACTTGGACGCGGTGACGCGAATCTGGGAAAGCGCCTACTCCGAGAAGACGTATGTCACAGGCGGCCAAGGATCCCGGCATACGGGCGAGGCCTTCGGAGATCCCTTCGAGCTTCCGCCGGACCGCGCCTACGCTGAAACGTGCGCCGGCATCGCGAGCTTCCAGTGGAACTGGCGCATGCTTCTCGCGACCGGTGATTCTCGCCACGCCGCCGAGATGGAGACGGTCCTCTACAACACCATTGCGGCCTCCGTGTCCTTGGACGGCTGCCATTTCTTTTACACCAACCCGTTGCAGATGCGCACGGGTCACCGCGGTGAGAACGACGGGGATCCTACCGAGCGACTCAGCTGGTTCATGTGCGCGTGCTGTCCTCCCAATCTCGCCCGCCTCGTGGCATCGTTGCAGAACTACGTCGCGACCACAGACGCCTCCGGTAGCCTGCAGATCCATCATCTATTCGCTTCGACGATCCGCTCCGAGTCGTCTGCTGGCATAACTGAGCTCGCGATCACTACGAATCTGCCATGGGACGGACATGTGGAGCTTGCGATAACCGGGGCAGGAGTCCGCGAGATCGCCGTTCGCATTCCCGCGTGGGCGCATTCGACTACAGCCACCCTAGACGGCGCCGCGCTGCTTGTCGGTAAAGACGGTTACGTACACGTCATCCGTATCGGCGACGCGGCGCAGCTCTTGGTGCTCGAACTTCGTGTGGAGCCGTCCATTGTGCACGCCCACCCTCGGATTGACTCCGTGCGCGGCACGGTAGCACTACGTCGCGGACCGCTCGTGTACTGCATAGAAAGCGCTGACTACGAACCTGGCCTGATCCTCGAAGACGTGCGACTCGACGTTTCGAAGGGCCTGTCAGAAGTGGGGACCGATGCACCCGGCGTGAGGGTCGCGATCGCTGGAAATGGTCGAATCGAATTCCCAGATACAGAGCTATACCGAGAATCGACCCGACCGGGCACAGAGCCGCACGACATCACCGTCACCGCCATTCCCTACTTCGCGTGGGGCAACCGAGGAGCAGGCGCCATGCGCGTCTGGATCCCTACGATCTGACACTGAAACCGCCTTATGCCCCTCGTTCATCGGGCACATGTGCCTGACCACCAAAAGCATCTCTCTACCAACCCAGCTGCACCACTCAACGAAGAGGAAACACATGAAATCTCGAAACCGCAAACTCATCGCTCTCGGTCTCGGGGCCGCGCTGCTCGCCGGTGCCCTCAGCGGATGCTCCGGTGGGTCGTCCTCGTCCGGCGTCACGACCATAAACTGGTGGACTCGGGTCGGTGACGACCGCGCCGCATTCGCGAAGAAGTTCAACGACACCCACACAGACGTCCAGGTGAAAGTAACTCAGGTGTCCGATGACCAGTACGTCAACAAAGTCGGCACGGGAGTCCGCAGCAACAACGGCCCGGACGTGCTCGACTTCGACGTCGCGAACAGCCCCTTGTTCGCCGCAACCGGCGTACTTGCCGACGTCAGCGATAAGGTCAACGGACTCGACTTCGCACACGACCTCAACCCGGGCATGTCCAAACTCGGAACCTACGACAATAAGACCTACTCGGTTCCGTTCATCGCAGGTCCCTCCATCCTGCTGTACAACAAGACCCTCTTCAAAAAGGCCGGCATCCAGACCGACACCCCGCCAGCGACCTGGGCTGGAATCGAGGAGGACGCTAAAAAGGTCCGTGCCCTCGGCGACGATATCTACGGGTTCGACATCCCCGGTGCGTGCGGTGGTTGCCTTTCGTTTGCCGCGCAGCCCCTCATCTGGGCGTCGGGCGGCACCACGATGACCGCCGCAAGCCCTGACCAGACAACGACGTACAGCACGTCGCCGCAGGTTGCGGACTCCTTGAAGTTTTATCAGAAACTCTGGCAGGACGGTGTCGTGAACCCGGCTGGCCAGACCGAGGCCGGCGCGACCTGGGGTGCCGACTGGAACGCCGGCAAGGTAGGCATCCTCCTCGCCGGATCATGGCTTGTATCCCCCGCGGAAAAAGGTGGCAGCGAGGTCGGTTACGGTCCGATTCCGAACGCAGACGGCAGCAACTTTTCCACTTTCGCCGGAGGGGACAACATCGGCGTCACCGCAAGCTCTAAAAACCCCGACGCCGCCTGGGAGTTCGCAAGCTGGCTGCTCGATAAGGATCAGCAAGCCTCGATCGCCGACACCGGATCCTCTCCGGTGCGAAGCGACCTGCTGACCGCCGACTTCGCCGCCAAGTATCCGCTTGTGGCTCTGCAGCTACAAGTCAGTGCAAAATCGGACGCGCCAGACAGCATGGCCACAAACGCGCTGCAGCTCAGTGCCACCTCACCCTGGCTCGCAGCTTTCCAATCCATCGTCTACAACGGCGCTGACGTCAACGCGACGTTAACCAAAGCCGACGCGGATTCGGCACCGCTGATCAAGCAGGCCTACGAACAGGCTGGCCAGTGACGGCACCAACCGTCACCCGCGCCGGCGCAAAGGCAATTGCTGCCCCTGCGCCGGCGCGGCGCCGCCGTCACAGCTTGGAACGGAGACGCTCCGTCGCCGGCCTGATCGCTGTATCACCCGCACTTGCGCTGATTCTCATGTTCTTTGTTGCACCCATGGTGCTGATGTTCTGGATGTCGCTCAACAACTGGCCACTTCTCGGGGCCGTGCAGAAATTTATCGGGGGGCCAACTACGCCGAGGCCGTGACGGACGGCACCTTCTGGAACAGTGTTCTGTTCACTTTGAAATACACGCTGATCATTACTCCGATCGAACTTTTCCTCGGTTACGCCCTCGCGCTCATCGTGCGCCGACGTTTCCGCGGGGTCGCGTTCTTCCGTGCCGCCTACTTCGCCCCTGTCGTGGTCGGTTTTGCCAGTGGTGCCTATATATTTCTGTTGCTCATCCAGCCCGAGAGCGGTCTCTTCGATCAAATTCTGCAAGGACTCGGCATCACTAGCGCACCTCTTCCGTGGCTCACTGATTCGAATTTCGCGCTCTTCACCGTCGTGCTGATGATCACGTGGAAAACCCTCGGAACCTCCATCATTCTGCTGATGGTAGGCATGCAGAGCGTCCCCGAGGAAATCCGCGAGGCCAGCCTCATGGATGGGGCAAGCTGGTTTAAACGCGAATGGTTTATCACCCTGCCACTCATGCGTTCTTCCGTCGCGCTCGTCCTCATGCTGAACCTCACAGGGTCGTTCCTAGCCTTTGACCAATTCTTCGTTATGACGCACGGCGGCCCCAATCAGTCGACCGTGACAATCGTCATGTGGATCTACACCAACGCTTTCGTGCGTTACCGACTCGGCTACAGCGCCGCATTATCAATTCTGTTACTAGTCCTTCTCGTCATATTCACCGTCGCGCAGATACGCGCACTCCGCGACCGATCCGAAGAGTCATGATGTCTGCATATTCAGCCGCCCGATCTAGCACCCTCCGCCCTAGATCAGTCCGTCAGCCCCTTAACCGAGCAGCGCACTATACGGTCGCGACGATCATCGCGCTTCTCTTCCTATTTCCAATCGCCTGGACAATCCTCCGGTCTGTGCAGACGCTCTCCGTCGCGGGATCTGGAGTCGGCCCCCAGATGTTCCAGGGCCTGACGTTCGATAACTACACGGCACTTCAGGACTCCGGGGTAAGCCTCTGGACATACACCGCGAACTCGGCCATCGTCGCGCTCGGCACCACGGCACTCACCACGGTCGTTGCCACTCTCGCTGGATACGGGCTCGCCCGGCTCCGATTCCCCGGCGCCGGCGCCGTTTTCGTCTTGTTGCTCGTACCGTTCATGGTGCCCTTTCAGGGCATCCTCACACCGCTGTTCACCCTTATGAACACGCTCGGGCTTACCGACAACCTCATCGGTCTTGTGTTCGTCTACACGACGTTCCAGCTGCCCTTCGCAATCTTTGTGATGCGAAACGCGTTCTCCACAGTGCCCAAGGAGCTAGAAGAAACGGGCATGATCGACGGACTTTCGACATTTGGTATTCTCCGTACGCTGCTACCGATGGTCACTCCCGGCATGGCGACCGTGGCACTCTACGCATTCATTTTCGCTTGGAACGATTTCCTCGCCGCCCTCATCCTCATCACCTCGCAAAACAGTTTCACCTTGCCGGTCGCGTTGGTGAACATTCAGTCTGGGCAATTCGGACAGGTCGACTTTGGAGTGCTCAGTGCTGGCGCCACCGTCGCGACGATTCCTTGTCTCATCGCGTTCCTGCTCCTGCAGCGCTACTACGTCAATGGCCTGAGCGCGGGCGCCGTTAAAGGCTGACACTTCCCTTCCCTCTCACAACAACCAACAAAGAAGGTCCGGCCACCATCCCTCCACGCGGCCCTGTGACCGCAGCCGGCGCGCTCGACGATATAGCCTCGTGGCCCTGACCCTCTCGTGAGTGCAGGCTCTCTCCATCAGTAGCTTTCTTCTGCGTGCGAATTTCGCGAACGCCCCAGTATCAAACAACTGACGCTGAACATCATCACGACCCTGCATGCATCAAGGTCTAAACACTCCATCCGAAACCGTGCGTCGACACGCTTTCATCGCCCAAATGTCAGCAAGTTCGTAGGACCTGCACCGTTCGAGGAGCATGTCTTTTTTGCCGCGGCCGTCGGTCCCAGACGACCTCACGGCTGACCAACGAGGGGCTTCTTTCCAACTCATCGCGACTTGACGCAGCGACGGTTGAACGCCCCCATACAGGGGTGCGCAGGGGTGCGTCAACCCTCTTGAGAGTTCTCTTTTCAGCATGTGTACTGAACCTCCCATTGTGATTTGGAGGCGTTCATGCCCGAACATGTCCTAGCTTCACGTCAGCCCGACAGCGTTAGCTTAGTCGCCGTTTCCGCGACGACCTGGCAAGTACGAGGTCAGCGAGACGGGGATGAGCCAGCCTCCGTTATCCTCGGCTACATTCAACACGTCGGGAATACCTTCGAGGCAACGAATCTCATCAGGCCTCTAGAATGCCGTGCCATGTCCACCCTGGCCCGAGCGGTGGAGAGTATCGCCGGGGCGGCAACGAAATGAGCGCCGAAACCCAAGCCCCGACGACCACCTCCCCAGTCTCGCTTGTTCGCCCGGCGGTCGCCGGGCGCTATGCGCGCGAGGCCACGGATGCTTTCGGTGACTATCTGCGCCGTATCGGCAAGGGCCCGCTCCTGAGCGCCGAAGACGAGGTCAACCTCGCCAAGCAGATCGAAGTCGGACTGTTCGCCGCCGAAAAACTCGCGCACGGGGTCGACGACCCCGAACTCTCCCGGGAACTCTCCTGGCTCGCCCACGACGGCGGCCGGGCGAAGAACCACTTCATCGAAGCCAACTTGCGCCTCGTCGTCAGCATCGCCAAACACTACTCCGGCCGCGGGGTGCCGATCATGGACCTCGTCCAGGACGGCAACATCGGCCTCGTCCGCGCGGTAGAAAAGTACGACTTCACGACCGGCTACAAGTTCTCCACCTACGCCACCTGGTGGATCCGCCAAGCAATCCACCGCGGCATAGCCGACAAGTCCCGCATGATCCGCATCCCCGTGCACACCGCGGAAAAGCTCAACAAGATCAAGCGAATCCGCCGCGACCTAATGATTTCCCTCGATCGGGAACCAACCATCCAGGAACTGGCAGCTTCCAGCCTGCTCCCGGCCCAGGACGTGTCCCGGTTGCTCAGCTACGACCGCGAACCCATCTCTCTGGACATGCCGATCGGTGATGGTGTCGGGGACGTCTCCGAACTCATCCAAGACGGCGACCTGCCCGAGCCCGAGGAATACGCGACCCTGACCCTGCGCCGGGCCGATATCTCCTTCCACCTTCACCGACTGCCGTCCCGGGAACAGGCCATCTTGACCGCCCGGTTCGGACTCGACGGCAGCGAGCCGCACACCCTCGAACAGGTCGCAGCCGTCCAGGGCGTCACCCGGGAACGCGTCAGACAAATCGAAAAACGCGCCCTCGCATTCCTGCGCGTACCCCGACTCGAACAATACCTCTACGACTAAACCCAATAAGGACGACAACCCCCGGTCGGTTTCGGTCACGGTGAGGAACTTCGCACCTTCGTGCGCGCGTTTGCTGGCCCCGGCAGCATGTGCAGGTCAACAGGATTCCGTACAGCGACGGCTAACCCACGACTGAGCGGCGGCCGAACCCCCGACAAGTCCAGAGGTGTGAGCTGCTGCGGTAAAACCTTCTACGCGTGAAGTGGGCCAAGTAAAAAACTGAGACAACGGTGCTCGTCTGGCGAAATTGGCGGAATTCAACATTTTTCGAGCGGCCCCATTTTCGGGTTGACTACGAGGCTGCTGAGTGTGAATATCACGATCCGACCCGAAAGGCGTACAACCATGAAAGTACTCGCATACATTTTGTCGGTGCTCGTGGCAACCGGCCTAATTATCGGCGGCACCTTCCTGATCCTCGTCCAAGCGCCAACAGATTCGAGCGGGCTGCTTTTACTGGCGATCGGTGCGCTCTGTGTCTTCATCTACGGCCCACTCCTCCTGGGTTCAATCACGTCCTATTGGGATGTGAAGAAAACGAGCGAGAGTCGACGGTATTTCAGATGGTGGTTCGGGATAGTGCTCGGGCTCGAAGCACTCGGAGCGATCGCGATCATTCTCTATGCGCTCCTCACCCACGCGCCTGCTTGGCTGCCGATCGTCTTCATCGGATCCGGGGCCGCGCTCACCGCGGTCGCATTGCTCGTGGGACAAACGCTCCTCCGACACGAAGAAGCACGTCCCCTAGTCGAACAACCCTGGGCTCCGATCAGCCGAAGGGAGATCGTGCGCAAGATCACCATCGTTGCCATCACCTTTGTAGCCACACTCGTGCTCGCTCTCGTGCTGTTCACCGTTCTCGCCCGCGGGAGCACGTCCGCCATCTCGGAAATCGGCGTACAGCTGACCTTCGCGGCAGAATCTGCGTTCTTCGCCGCGGCCCTTGCCTGCATACTCGTTGCCCTGCCACTAAATCGCCGTCTTCGCGAAAGCGTCAGCCGGGACCTTGGAAGACTGAGAAAGATGGGCAAGGTAGTGCTACGCGGCAAGCAACTAGAGCTCGATCACGACGAGCAGGTCGCAGCGGCCAAATACGCGGTGCTGATTTCTATAGTCTTTCCCTTCCAACTCGCTTACATCACGCTGCTCTATATCGGCCTCGGAATCCAGCAAGTACAGTCCCTCGTGTCGGGAACCCGATCAGACTTTTCGATCGGGCTACTTATCGCGCTCATCGTCGCGCTGCTGGCTTTCTTCCCTCTGTTCGGTCGACGGATATACCGGGCACGCAAATACGCCCGAGACCACGCAGAACTTCTTCCCCCAGCTGATGTCACGTCCACCCCCACCACCAACGGCCTCGTCCGTTAGCGGAGAGCCTTTCAAACCTCAGCGCGGAGATACGCGTAAACAGTTTCACGGCTGATACCAAAGTCTCGAGCCAGAGCAGCCTTCGTCACACCGCCGGCCGCCTTCTCACGCAACTCCGCAGCCCGGGCCGCATCCAGAGATGGCGCGCGGCCTCGGTACACACCACGCCTCGGCGCCACGGCAATACCCTCGCGTTGACGTTCACGGATCAGAGACCGCTCGAACTCAGCACCCCCCCCCCTGAGGCTGCCATAGTCAGTCGTCGGGTTGGCGTTGCAGTCGCCCACTTTTATTGGAGTGGGGGCAATCGTTCCGCTCACCGGGGCGCTATTTCCCCGCGGCATGATTCTGGACCTGGTCTACAACCTCGGTGTTCGCCACCGGTTTCATGCGCCGGCGCTTCCGCCCACTCCGAGACCGCGACAGTTTTCATACCTACTGTCCACCGTTCTCATTGCAGGTTCAGCCTTGTCCTTCTTCAACGAAGGCGCCCGCAGGTCAAACCCGGAACGCGACGATCCGGCACTGTGTGAACCCCACTCCGTTATGCCAAGGCCGCACGCTCTTCGCCACCTTGGCAAGAGATGCTGATGCTCGGTGATTTGAGTATGACGGGATGCCGAACGGGATTATCGAGCCGATTGGCTTCGGTCTAGACGGGTTCTTGCCGCTGATCGGTAGCGGCCGGCGTCCCGGTGGCGTTTTGCGTCTTGCCCGTCGGGGTCGACTTAGGTGCACCGACTGATTCCCGTGTTGTGGGAGCTGCCGCCAAAGTCCGTGTAGGTGTTGGTGGTGTCCTGGCATCTGCTGGTATGTCTCAACGCATAGAAGAGGGCCCTCAGCTAGAAGTCCGAGTGGCCCCGGTGGGCTCGAATCACGAGCGTCAGGCTGCGTGCAAAGACAATGGCGGAAAGGATCAACACGAACCAGACCCCTTGGTCGGTGGACCCCATGGCAAGTTGAAGGGCGCTCACAACGAGACTGATCCCAAAGGTGAGAATCGCTAGTCATTCGATGATGAGGCGTCCATCGCGCGGCGCTTGTCGTTCAACCACCGGCAGTACCTCCAGTTTCGATCTTTCGCCGATTGACTGCATGGATTTCGCAAGACCCCAAGCAGAAGAGTTTCCTACTTTGGAGGAATGGGTTTCTTTAGGACTCTATAGCTGCCAAAGCCCACGACGATGAGGCCAATCGCAGATCCCGCCAGGGCGTAATTGGCGAGGATGGGCGGGTTCAGAACCATGAACACGACGTCGGCAATTACGATAAGAATTCCGCCGATGCCGATCCACAAAAACAGCTTGGCCCTTGCCTCTGGCGTCAGTTTTTGAGTCATGCGCACAGAGTAATCCTTTTGGAGTTCAGCGCTTGAGCGATCGTGATTGCGCTGCCGACTATCGAGGACGCTCCCAGACTTGCATCCTGCCACAGGGGTGGAAACCAGTGCGCTGAACCTCGTCTGAGCGAGGGGTGGCCCCGACGAGCGTGTCAGCGCATTGTTCCAGAGTGCGGCAGAAGTCCGAACTGGCCTGGTATGCGACAACGGCGTAATCTGCGTTCCATGGATCGCAGGACGCGAGTGATCACTTCGACCATATTCATCATTTCCGGGATCGGGCTCGTGGTCGCGGGCATCGCGGTGCTCGCGCAGCAGCCAAGGACGTTAGATATCATCACTCAAGGCGCCGTCTTCTTAGTTTCGGGACTGCTGATACCTGTGATCGGACCGGCCATGATGCGCCGGCTCTACAGGCGACCGGCAGCTCCTTCTGGGCACACACCACTCGCGGCCGCTGGTCGAGACCCGGGGGTCAGCACCGTCCCTTGAGTCGGCGAGCTCGCCAGGACGCGCTTGGTGACGGACAAGAGAGCCCCAAGGATGGATAGGGGCGCCACTCTCCCAGCCAACAGCCGCGCTTAACGCCTGCGTTGTATTGACGAATGATGCCGACTGTGCTGAATTCGGAGGACATGGTCGCTCTCGGAGGCACAATCCTCACCACCACCCATTGGTGTCTCGGATCGTGGCTCTACAGACTATTCTTCAGTCACGCGGCCATTTGAGCTGCTGACCGGGCAGGTTCCGGGACGGGATGCCTGAAGCGCTCACGGTGATGAACAGGTTGGCAGAATCGCCGAGGGTCACCTGCCTTCGCTGCCCGCCGCAGTGGATTCGAGGCTGTTCAGCGCTGCTCGCAGCCGGGAATCGGCGTCTATGGCAACCTCGCGAATTGCCGGGCTGTCACTGAGTTGGACCATAGTCATCGGGTCGATGGCTTGAACGATTGTCTCGCTCGCATTAGGGCCGCGGCGAACGACGACGTTACAGGGAAGGAGTACGCCCATGTCCGGTTCTGCGACCAAAGCTCGCTGAGCGAGAAGGGGATTGCACGCGCCGAGGATGACGTAATCGCCCAGGGCCTGGGCGCTGTCGACACCCAACTTGGCCTCAAAGGTAGACCGGACGTTGATTTCGGAGAGAACTCCGAAACCTTGTTCCGCGAGGAGTTCCCGGATCCGGCTCACCGATTGTTCGTACGGCAGCGAAACGGTGACCGTGTGGGTGTAACTCATGGATTCTCCAATGTTCGCACCATGGCGAAAAGTTTGGACCGGCCGGCCGTCCCGATCATACGACTGAGACCGCCCAGCAGGAAGCTGCTGGGCCGACCAATGGATTTCATTTGGCTTTCTCGCCGAGCACCTTCAACCGTTCGCGGTATTCCTCGGCGTTCAGTTCACCCTTGGCGAATCGTTCGTCCAGAACCTGACGCGCGGCGCTCGGTCCTCGTGGACGCGAATCGGCTGACGAATCATCGCGCCGACCCCGGTTCGCTCCGCCGGCCGAGGCGCGGACTGCCCAGATGACCAGTAAGACAATGCCGACGAGTAGGAGCAGCCCAATCGGCCAAACCCACCCCGCCGCACCCATGTTGTACCCATTTCCCCACATCATTTCTTCCTCCTTGTTCATTCCGTCCGGTCGGGCAACGCCCGACCCCGATGTATTCAAGCTACCGTCACACCCCGAGGGGTAAACAGGTTCGGGATACGGCTCTACACATACGTCGACACCCTTGACCGCTACGTCGCGTCGGTGTGCCTAGGAGACCGTGAACTCGCTGTACATTCCTGCGGAATAGTGACCGGGAAGGTTGCAGAGCACCTCGTAGCGTCCGGGTGCCAGATCCATAGGCACCCAGCTAGCAGCTCCGGGCGTGATTCCCTCACCGGCGCCCTGCCCGTTAGTGGTGGATGCTTCGCCGAGGCTGCCGCTCTCATCGACCTTTCCATCGCTACCAACGGCTCTCGCGCCCACGGTCTGTGAATCGGACAGCGGCAGGACCAGCAGCTCGTGACTGATGCTGCCCCGATTAACGGCCAGGAAAGACACCGTTCCGTGAACGACGCTCGTACGATCAAGCATCAGGCCCATGATCGCACTGGAGCTTCGCCCAGCACTACGGCCGGACATCATGCCGCCAGTGCCGTCCATCATGCGATTCCCGCCACCAGACATCATGTTCTGGCCACCATTCATCATTTGTCCACCCATGTTCATCAGGGCAACATTGACGACGGTCCCAGGCAGTGCCGGAACACTCGTCGCCACGGAGGCGAATCCGCTGCTGGTCGGACTACCCGTCATGGCGCTGACCGACAGGCCGGTCAGACCGACGATGGCCACCACCCCGCTGACAATTGCAGTGGCAATGATTATCTTGCGACGCATGAGCTACTCCCCTACTGATTGGTACGTACTCACCACTGTGCCGCCCCAGTGTGCAGACTCGTTGGCGGGCATGTGCAGATCGTGTGGAGATCCCGACGCGCTGCCTCCCATCCGGAAGTAGAGAAGCAGGTGCTCACTCTGGCAGGCACCGATAGCCAGTGCGCAAGCGAGGTAGGTTTTCTAGCCCCAGGTGGGCGAGGTGATGTGTAGGATCATCGCATCAGAGCGCCTGTTCTATGCGTCATAGCGTCCCATCCCTGACCGTGACAATCACGTGTACTAACAAATTCACGGCCGTGCCCGTGAGCCTGGCTAGCCCGACAACTCCCGCCGGCCAGGAACCTAGGCCATGGTTCACTGACCCGCCCGAGGGGCACGCACAGGGATAGATGCGGTCATTTTTCTGGCGTGTCTGTCGCTGCGGTGCGCATACTGGGCTCATGCATCGCGATGACGTGTCACTCACATGTGCGAGTTGTCATCACCGACTCGAATCCGCCGGCACCATTTCACATCCCTACTTGTATTGCCCGCACTGCCACACCGCCGTCCTGACCGGACGCCCAGGTCTTCCTGGGCGGCGAGGCCGTGGAGCGCGCTGAGGCGCCGACTCCCTATTTGCCGGCTTGGCGCGTTAGCGAAGAGTTTTTCCGGCCTCCGCGCGGAGATACGCATAGACGGTTTCGCGGCTAATCCCGTATTGGCGAGCGAGTACTGCTTTCGGCACGCCAGCGGCGACTTTTCTCGCAGCTCCGCTGCCCGGGCCGCATCCAACGATGGGGAGCGCCCGCGGTACACACCACGCTTCTTCGCCAGGGCAATACCCTCGCGCTGACGTTCACGGATCAGGGACCGCTCGAACTCAGCAAAGGCCCCCATCACGTTCAGGAGCAGGTTCGCCATCGCGTTGTCCTCCCCGGTGAATGAGAGTTGCTCTTTCACGAACTCGACCCGGACCTTCTTCTCCGTGAGCCGGCGCACGATCGAGCGAAGATCCTCCAAATTGCGGGCAAGGCGATCCATCGAGTGCACGAGCACGGTATCGCCATCCCGGACGAACTTGATCAACTCCTCCAGCTCGGGCCGATTCAGGTCCTTCCCGGACGCCTTCTCCTCGAATACCCGGTCGACAGGGACACCATCCAGTTGCCGGACGGTGTTCTGATCGAGGGTACTGACTCGCACATATCCAACTCGTTGACCCGTCATGAAGCCCCCGGCCCTTTCTGTCAGGTTGAACTCTAAAACCCGACAACGCGGGCCGTCAGACAATCCAAAGCTAACCCTATCCTGACAGCATTAAATACATAAGTCTGACGTCTAGTTGTGGTGTACCCCACATCGACACACAGATTGCAGCTCAACACCACTCCCCCGTAGCGTTTGATTCCGGCAACGAGTCTTGAGCGCCTTACCCCCCCCCGGGAATTCTGCGGCAGCCGTGTCGGCCTCCGACCCAGCTCAGTAACGATCATTTCTGACAAACTTGGTCTCATGGACTACATCGCCGTCAGGGCCACCGTGGAGGACGTGATCGATGCGATGTGGGCGACTGATCCTAAAGAGCGTTTATTCGTCCGTGACGGATGGCCGGCAGCCTCCTGCGAGAACGTCGCCGTTGCGGTTGCAGCAATGCTTGAAGAGCGCGGGCTTGGGCAGTGGACGTTCGTTCAAGCCAGCCGCCCCGGAGGGTTAAGCGGCCACGCCTGGCTCGAATGGCAAGCGACAGACGGTACCGTGGAGTTTTCCATCGACCCAACCCTGCATCAGTTCGCCGGGCACCGCGACCCGTTCATTGGCGACGGGCTGACCCCCGCGGCTAATGAATTCACGGATGTGAACTATCGGGGGTCTATTTGGGAGTGGCCTTATCTTGGGACCGAGAGCCAGATTTTTCGTCGACTCATACGCGCGGTGCGGGAACAAGTGGCATAACTCTTAGCGCCGGGCCGGGCCGGTAGCGCGCTTACCCTTGGGCATGGATTGCAGGCTCCAGCTCCTGGTGCCAAAGCCGACCAGAGCCACACGCTTTCGGATCGCCCAGTGGTGCCAGGTCGTGGCCTAGATTTTCAGATGCCGCTGCTCACGATGGATACAGTGTCGCCGCGTGCGGCTACGCTTCGATTCATGTCGACATCTTTAATGGAAGAGCAGGAGACCCAAATCCTCTTGCCCTTCGAAGATCCCTTCGGCGGCTACGACATGGTCCGACAAAATCATGACGCGATAACCTACTTGAAATCTGGCGAAAAACACCGCCTGGACGGACCCGCACTTCGCCTGAGGTCCGGTTGGCAGGTTTGGTACCAGGCGGGAAAAGTACATCGTGCAGATGGGCCGGCCTTTATTCGCAAGCGTTCACGCGAAACCGCCGAGAAATACCGCCACGTGCCACCCACGCGAAGTGGGACCGATAGCCCATTGGGCCGGGACCAATGGTGGGAGGGATGGTTTTTCGAACACGCACTTCATCGCACGGACGGCCCCGCCATACGCTGGGAGGACGGGGCAGAAGAATGGTTCCAGCGTGGCTACCGGCACCGAGTGGGGCTACCGGCCGTTGTTGCGCCGGACGGTTTACGAGAGTGGCACCAGTTCAGTACTGATAAAAGCGTCCCCGCATTCAAGCCTGATGGCTCAATTGTCCGCGCGATTTCCAATGTGAACTATTTTCGAGAGCGCGGACCTGCTGTCATCCTCGGGAACAGGGTTCGATACTGGGGCTCGGGGTATGTCGGGGCCTATTACGGGAGGCGCCCGGCCACAGGGCCGTGGATTGAATATCCCGACGGGTCCGTCGATTTCGTAGATGGCGGGGAGGTGTACCACCGAAGCGCGACACACTCCTCCACTGTTGCGTTACGCCAGGACGGACGCGCGTATGTGCGATCGATGCTCGGCGCTAGTCCAGTTTCGTTGTTTGCAGGCGTCAGCTTTCTTCCGTTTGAGGATGAGGATGCCGGTTTTGAGGACTGTTGGCGGCAAGCACCCGAAGATGCACGACGTCTCTACGCGAATTGGGCAACCGAACGTTGGGATACGGTGCAGGGAAATCTCCCCTACGACGACGAATCCCGAATTCGAGGTTGGCTCGAAATGTTACGGAACACCATGAGTATTGAAAAGGAAGAGATCCGACTTTGGCGAGAGGATATGAAGGGATATCTCGCTGTTGCTCTTCGCCGGCTGGAGGAGGTTTTGGCCCCCGAGCTCGGGAAGCTGCAGGACGTGATCAATTACGCCGGATTGCCCCTTCTGGAAGCCACTGCCCAGCTCACTCCGGAGTCTCGTCTGCTCCGAGCTGTCGTCACCGCCCCATCGATTGATCAAGCCGTTCCGGAATTTCCTGCTGTGGATCAGGTGGGAAGCCCTCTCCTCGGCCCGAAAGCTCGGCCCTCCCGGTTGCGAACCGAGCTTTATGTCAACGGGATTGCCGAGTGTGCTCTCGCGACCTTGGCTGCGATTGTCGAGTGCGATGGCATCGAACTCGCCGACACCTTATTGCTGAACGTCATGGTCGATGAAATCGACCTTGCAACGGGGCGAGACAAACGATACTGCGTACTTAGCGTTCAGGTCGAACGCGAAGAGTTCGAAGCCCTCCACCTAGAACGAGTTGATCCGCTCGAATGCATAAGACACCTCGGCGGCGTCGTCCCTCGAGGTGTCAATGGGCTTTCGCCTGTACGGCCCATCATCGCCTTCGACAAAGAGGACGCCCGCCTTGTGGCAACGACAGATGTTGCCTCCAGAATGGAGTCCCGGGCCAATCTCATGGATCTCACACCAAACGAATTCGAATCGCTCATACAAAATCTATTCACCAAGATCGGGTTGGATACGCACCAGACCCAGGCCTCACGCGACGGAGGCGTCGACGCCATCGCTTACGACGCGCGACCCATCTTCGGCGGCAAGATCATCATCCAAGCGAAACGGTACAAGAACACCGTAGGCGTATCCGCAGTGCGCGATCTTTATGGGACTGTGCTCAACGAAGGAGCAAGCAAAGGGTTGCTCGTTACAACATCTGGGTATGGCAAGTCATCCTTCGAATTCGCCAAGAACAAACCACTTGAGCTCCTCGAAGGCGGCCACCTCCTCCACCTACTCAAAGAACACCTCGGCATGGACGCAGTGATCATCCCGCCGACGACGTGGGAAGACCCCATTACGGATTAATGCCCGAACATGGGAGGGCAGTGTCGGCGGCCATCGAAAAGTGCCCATACTCGGCCAACAGGGAATCGGGTTTTTTGCTGCGTATGGCCAGTGGAGCTGCCCGCTGGCGGCCAAACGGAACGCCCGATTCAGTCGGCGGCGATACCCCGGATCCCGGGCCGGCGGTTCCGCCTGCGCCAGGGCCTGCCGCACCGTCGGCCGCCCGACTCCGTGTCTTCGGGCCAGCTCCCTGATCGAGAGGCCCTCCACGCGCGCATCACGTCTGATCCGCGCGAACAACTCCACCCGAAACTCCATCCGAAACCTCCACCTTGGGCAACGAAAACACGTTGCAACAACGGTGGAGGTGGGTCCAGCTTAGATTGCCCCAGACACCCCGAAACAGCCGAAGTGGGTCCCGCTTAGATTGCCCTGGTGGGTCCGAATAACACTGCCATAGTCAGTCCCAACAGCTCGACACCTACGCACACGACTGAGCCTCAAGTCGACGAAAAGTTCTAGGTCTGGAGACCCGCCGTGGACCTGCGGAGCAGCTGGCGGTTCTGGGGGTATATCGACCATTCGGAACGAGGGGAAACGGTCCAATCCAGCGGTAACCTCTGGGGAGTCAGCAATCAGTGGGGCGGAGCGGGTTCCCGCGTTCCCGGCCTGCACTGCACCTACAACATCGCCGAAGACCCAGGCACGGATCAATGCCTGCCTTGCGGCGACCCGAGCGAACGGAAGCAGTCATGGAATCCCAGGGGAGGGAACCAGACAGCAGACCAGACGGCAGCAGAGCAGACAACGGCGCGCCCGCACACGCCCGGAGTCGGGCGTAGAGCGGCGCCCCGGGTCATCCGGGATCTCCGGGGCAACGTCCCCGGGCAGGGCCTCATGATCGAGGTTCTCCGCCGCCAAGCGGAATCCGGAGAGATCGTCCCCGAGACCGGCGCCGTACTCTTGACAGATGCCGCTGTGCCGTGGCGGATCGGCGCGCTCGGAGAGATCCAGGTCGGCGCGCACCTCGCGCAGCTCGGCCCGGAATGGACCGTTCTGCACTCCGTTCCCGTCGGGAAGGGTGAGAGCGACATCGACCACGTCGTCATCAGCCAAGCCGGGGTGTTCACCATCAACACGAAACGGCACGCGGGCCAGAAAATCTGGGTCGCCGGGCGCGGGTTCATGGTCGGCAATCACAAGCAGCCGTACATTCGGAACGCCAGCCACGAAGCGAAACGCGCCGAGAAGATGCTCTCCCTGGCCACCGGGATGACGGTCCCCGTCTGCGGTGTCATCGCTCTCGTCGACCCGGCCAGCATCACCCGGAAAGCCCCACCCGAAGGCGACGGTATCGAACTGCGCATCATCGACTCCCGCGACCTCTGCGTCACCGTCAGCGGCCGCCCCATCTTCAGCGTCGAACAGGTCGCCGCCATCGTCGCCGCGGCAGCGCAACCCGGGACCTGGCACGCGGGCCCACACTCCATCGAGGAACCCGCCGAGATCGCCGCCGCCTTCCACGCGCTCAGCGACCGCGTCGTGGACGAGGCGACGCCACCCGTCATCCTGCGGCCGCGCGCCACGTCCTCCCCGGCAACCACGCGCACCCGTCAGCCAACGGCGGCGAAGCCCCGCGTGGTCCGGCCCGGCAAGAGAGCCCAGAAAGCGAAGGAGAAGCGACAGGCCGAGATCATCAAGCTCGTCGCGGTCTGTGTCGGGCTGACCATTTGGTACGTCAGCACCCACTAGCCGCAGGTTGGAATGTCGAGTGTGCGGCGCGCCCTGGCAAAGGACACGCTCGAGCACCAATCAAAGGCGTCCTAGACGCCTTGCCCGGCCACACCGGCGTTCATCACGCCGAGAGTCTTTCGTTCCAGGCCGTGAGCTGCGCCTCCCAGTCGTCGACGCTGGATCGTAGGTAACGGACGGACTTCTGGGTGAGAGTAACGAAGGCTGGGCCTTCTCCGAGGCCGCGTAGTCGTGCGAGTTCCTTGATGCTGAGTCCTAACCAGCGTAGGCGGGGTGTTCCCACTGGGGAAATCTCGGCGCTCAGTAAGCCGAAGGTGGCCGGGCGGCGCCCAGTTTGGCATGGCCGCTAACAATCGAGCCCGGCACCGAGGCCGCCACAGCCAGAAGTGCCGCGTCGTTCACATCGCCACCCCCTAACGGTGTGAGCCCCACTGCCAGCGAGGAACTGCCCCGCAGTAGCCAAAGCCAGCGCCGCCTCGAACTCGCTCGGACTCATCGCTCCCCCGCTCTCTGCGCTCATGCCGCCCAGTCTGCGCCCACCGTGACCTCAGCGCACCCTCCCAGACCCGACCGCCGGGATACTCAAATGAGAATGTGGAGCCCAAAAACCGTCCAAGACGTCGAAAAACGCCGGAAATACGCGGAAGTTCGCGAACCTCTGTTAGATTCAACGCGGTCCAACCGACCAACGGATGCGGCCTCTGGCGCCGCCCGCGCCGCCCGCATCACCCGCATACCTGTTTTTTACAGACGAAGGTCCGAGGAGGACACTCAATGGCTGACAAGTCGCTGAACAAGACCGAGCTCGTTGCCAAGGTTGCCGCAGACTCTGGCCAGAGCCAGGTTGCCGTCGACAGCGTGCTCACCGCATTCTTTGCCGCACTCGCCGAAACCGTCGCCAGCGACGGCAAGGTCACCATCCCGGGCTGGCTCGGCGTCGAGCGCACCGCCACCGCGGCGCGCACCGGCCGCAACCCGCAGAACGGCGAAGAAATCGCCATCGCCGCCGGCCACCGCGTCAAGCTGACCGCCGGCAGCAAGCTGAAGGCCGCCGCCAAGTAACATCGGCACCCGTTCCACCAGCTTCAGACAGAGGAGGGTGTCGGCTTCGGCCGGCGCCCTCCTGTGCGTACCGGCGTCGGCGAACCGCTCGCCACCCAGTGGCGGTGTGCCGACTTCCTCAGCCTTGACGGCGACCTTCACCGACGCATCGATGCGCTCGTACTCGTCGATGAGCCTTAGATCGGCCGCCGCAACGGGGCCCGGGACGTCGTGTCCCGGGCCCCGCGCATGGTTCGCCGGCTCGGTCAGGTCAGCAGGCCGTACTCCTTGAGCAGCTCGCCGATCTCGGTGTTCTTGATCTGCTTCATCAGCAGATCACGGACCATGGCTGGGCCGGGCACCTCGATCTCCTTGCCGTCACGCAGCAGGCTGGCGGCGGCGAGCAGCGTACGCACGTCGTAGGTGGAGTTGAAGACTTCCGGCACGCCTCTGTCGATGCCGAGCAGTTGGTAGGTCGCCTCCATCGCGGTGCGCACCGAGTACTCGATGGTGAAGATCGTGTCCCGGGAGGGTGTCTCTGCGAACTGGCCGAGGAACGCGAAGTTGACGGCGCCGGCTGGGACCACGTCGGGCCGGTCGCCCGCCTGCCGGGGCATGAAGAACGCCGTGACGTAGGGCATCATCACCGGCACGCAGGTGGCACTATTCGCCGCGAGTTCGGGGATGTCGGCCACGGGGACACCCATGTGGTAAAGCCACTCCTGGGTGATCTCCTCGCCGGTGCACTCCTGCATCGACTTCTTCACGTAGTCGCCGGGGACGTCGCCCAACAGCGAGTACACCCAGACCACGATCTGGTCCTCGGGTTGCTTCTTGAAGTGCGGCTGGCGGTTGACTGTCCAGCTGAGCAGCCAGGCGGAATCCTGGGCCGTGACGATCCCTCCGGTGACGGTCTTGCCGCCGAACGGCGAACGCTTGGCGATCTTCTCGATGTAGGCGGGGATGCGCGTGTCGAGCGTGGTGACGGTGGCCGACTGCCACTTGCTCTCCTGGATGTGTGCTCCGAACACGTCCGGGTGCCCGAATGACGGGTCCTTGGCGGCCAACCGCCGCCAGAGGTCCCAGGCCGGGGCCGGTCCCTCGTCGAGCTTCGCCGGGGTGTGCTGGTCGCCGTTGTCGGAGTTCTCGGTGAGAGAGCCGATGGTGGCGAGCACCAGGTCGTTCTCGCCGAGCTCGACGCCACCGACGATACCCTCGCGGATCCAGTGGATCGCGGTGGCCTGCTTTCGGTCGGCGGTGATCGCGAAGTC
This sequence comes from Cryobacterium sp. 10C3, assembly GCF_034314285.1. Taxonomy (NCBI): domain Bacteria; kingdom Bacillati; phylum Actinomycetota; class Actinomycetes; order Micrococcales; family Microbacteriaceae; genus Cryobacterium; species Cryobacterium sp. 10C3. Next base: position 79,023 of record NZ_JAVIWF010000001.1, on the reverse strand, counting down.
GATGTCGGTGACCTCGGTGTCGAACTGGAACGTCACTCCCTGGTCCAGAAGCCATCGGTACAGCGGCAGCACCATCGACTCGTACTGGTTGTACTTGAAGAACCGCACGTTGGCGAAGTCCGGCATGCCACCGATGTGGTGGATGAAGCGGTGCACGTACAGCTTCATCTCCAGAGCAGAGTGCCACTCCTCGAAGGCGAACATGGTGCGCCAGTACATCCAGAAGTTGCTGGCGAAAAATTCCTCGCCGAAGACCTCGTTGATCCGCTTGTTCTCCAGCGACTCACGGGTGGCCAGGAAGAGCCCGATGAGCTCCTTCTGCGCTTGCTTCGAGAGAGTGAAGAGGGTACCGGTGCCGGCATCCTTGCCCTGCTCGACGGTGGCCCGCTGCAGCGAGAAGTTCGGGTCGTCCTTGTTCAGCCAGTAGAACTCGTCGAGCACAGACGCGCCCTCGACCTCGATCGAGGGGATCGAACGGTACAGGTCCCACAGGCACTCGTAGTGGTCGTCCACCTCACGGCCGCCGCGGATCACGAAGCCCTTCTTGGGCTCATCGATCCCGTCCAGAGCCCCGCCGGGCAGCTTCAGCCGTTCCAGGATGGTGATCTTCGACCCGTCCATCTGTCCGTCACGGATCATGAACGCCGCCGACGCCATCGACGCCAGGCCGGCGCCGACGAACCACGCGGTCTTGTTCTCGACTCCCTCAGGCTTGCGGGGACGCGCGAACGCCTCCATAGTTCCGCTGCTGTAGTACATAGTCAGTCTCCCTAATATGTTTCGATAATTGATGGCAACGTGGCGAGGAAGCCGCGCACGATCTGCGTGACCTGCCCACGAAGCTCTTCGATGGGGTCCGCTCCGGGATGCGCGCCCGTGGACGGCCCAGCGAGCAGGAGCGCCAGCGCCGCGAAGACGGTGCGGGCGGCCCGCTGTCCCTCGCGCAGGACCGGCTCGCCATCGACCCCGGCTGACCGGGCCGCCGCGATGAGACGGGACGCGATCGCGTCCTCGAGCTCGCCGACAAGCGCGAGGCCCGCGGTCCGGTGCTCGTCGGTGGCCGAACCGAACAGCAGCTCGCGCTGGTAGGCGATGACGTTGGCCGGGTTGCGCGCCGAGCTCGCCAGCACGGCCTGGACGAGCACGTTCACCGATTCGACCGGGTCAGCGGCCTCGGCCGAGGCCCGCACGCCGGTGTAGATCGCGTCGCGCAGTTCGCGGTTGTAGACCATGAGTAGCAGCTCGGCCTTGGACGAGGCATACCGGAACACCGTGCCGACAGCCACGTCGGCGCGTTCGGCGATCTCCTGCGTCCCCACAGCGTCGAACCCGCGCTCGGTGAAGAGAGCGGCCGCAGCCGCGAAGATCCGCAACTGCTTGTCCTGCATGCTTCGTTCACGGCGGCCTCGGGTAGGGCTGCGTTTCGCGTCCGGGTACTCCGACAGACCGGCCATGACGCCTCCAATGAGTTGACTCATTAAGGACTACGCTCATTTATGCGCGGGCGCAAACCCGCGCCCGACACCAGCGCCCCGGCGTCGCCCACTGAGGCCGGCGCGAGACGCTCCCCGGCCCCCGCACTCGCACACCGAAGGGTTTCGGGCAGTCCGCGCTGAAAACTAGTACCCGATAGAGAATGTCGCGCATCCAAAGGATCGTCAGTTCTGCACACAATTACGCGATTCCAGTCCGGCGACCCGCGCCGCTTCCGGCACGCGCCCTGCAGTATTCTGGTTCAATGGCCGCAGAAAATACTGGGCATGATGTTATCGGGGACGAAACCACCAGCCAGGACACCACAGGGCGAGACATCCCAAATCTTCCACTGCTTGACGCGGGGGTTGCCCGACCCGAAGACCTCAAGCCCACATGGCGGGGTTGGATTCATGCCGGCATGTTTCCGGTCACGATCGTGGCGGGCATCGTGCTGCTTACCCTCGCCGACGGGTCCGTTGCCCAGTGGAGCTCCTTCGTTTTTGTGCTCAGCTCGCTGCTCCTGTTCGGCAATTCGGCTTTGTACCATCGCTTCAATTGGAAGCCGCGCACGAAACTGATCCTCAAGCGCATCGACCACGCGAACATCTTCTTACTGATCGCGGGCTCATACACTCCGATCACGGTGCTGGCCCTGCCCCCGGCCAAATCGTTGCTGCTGCTGTCCCTGATCTGGGGCGGGGCGATTCTAGGAATCGCGTTCCAGATGTTCTGGATCACCGCACCACGCTGGCTGTACGTGCCGCTCTACCTCGCGCTCGGCTGGGGCTCTCTCATGTTCATCGTTGACTTTTTCCAGGCGAACGCCGCGATGATGACGCTCATCCTGATCGGTGGCCTTTGCTACTCGGTGGGCGCCGTCATCTACGGCTTGAAGAAACCGAACCCTGTGCCCGGAGTATTCGGATTCCATGAGATCTTTCACAGCCTCACGGTGGTCGCGTTCCTTTGTCAGTGGGTGGCGATCGTGATCATCGCAACGCATCCGCTAAATCCATAACGGGTGCCTCCCGGGCTCGCCCCGATGGCACGCACCCCACCACTGTGACGTTCTTGACCGCAAGTTCAGCCTCGATTCATGCCACCATTTCCGCGCGGTAAGAGGTGTGACGGAGCAGCCGGTCTACGAGGGCGGCGCGGTCTGGGAAGTTTTGGGGTTTGGCGACCTTGCGTTGAACGATCGAGAAGAGGATCTCCACGTGATTCGCACCGGTCAAACCATCCGCGCGACAGAAGTTTCACAACCCACGACATCGAAGCTATGTGGAAGCATCGGCGCCCACTGATCCGTCCCGACCGCAAAGACAAGAAACCCCGAATCGGAAACTTCGGCGACATCCGCCAGTGGCTTGAGTCCGTCTTCGACACTCTGAAAAGCCAACTCAGCCTCAAAAAACACATCGGCCGATCCCCCTCTACCGTGTACCCCGGGTCGGAGCGAAACTCCCCGCCAGCTCAGCCGCGATCTGACCCAACTGGCTGGTCGACGCACCCCGCACACGATCCCTCATCGCCTACGACTATTCGGGACCAATCATCTAGATTTGTCGAGGAAGGTCGGCTATGCGTTTATCGCATGGCGGGTCAGGAACACGTGGGGAATCGTGGGGGAATGTGCGTCATAGGAACTCGGCTGGCTGGGAAGTCACACGTGACGACGCCAGAAATGTCTAAGCCACGGGAACAATCATTTGAGACAGCAGCGGAACGGCGACTCGGGGCGCTCGGCGGGTTCCTCGGCGACACTGGCCCTATTTTCGGTCGGCGTTAACACACGCGAAGTGCCTGACACGATTCTGACCTCTCCGTCGGCCCATTCTGCGAAAATCGCATTGGCCATCACGGCGAACCTCCGCAGAAGACCTCGAGAAATCATCTCGGACCCCCGGCTGACGCCTGCCGTGAGTACGGCGCGTATCGAAGAGCTCTACCGGGACGAGATCCTACCGGGTCTCCTGAACCGCGACACGATCCTCGTCCTCGCCCCCACCAACGTCATCCAGAAAATTCAACACCACCTCAGCAGAGATCAGAAACAGACCTACACCCTCCCCCAGAACTCCCAGGACTCTCAGGGACAACCCATTGTTTACAACTTCGACCGATATTTGCAGCCGCAGACGACAATGAATACGAAGTCGCGGGACATTTCTCGAGCGGGCCGAACACCGCAGGTTCTCGACGCGTCGTCCGAGCGAATCAGGCACGTTGATGAGCAGTCCCACGGCAGTCCGCACCCGGCAAGGCGATAAAGCAACTTCTTAGTCTTGATCGTGACCTTGTATAGTGAACGACCGGCGGCCCAGATCGGGCTATCGGCGACCCGCCCACAAAGGTCATCCCCTCGACTCCAAACACCAGTCAGGTCAGTTTCGGCGAAGCGACCGGGAACTACCAACCCCTCTCGGTGCGCAGTACTTAGCGAGCCGTAAGCCCCTGGCAACGACGCCCGGTGCACCAGGAGTGATGACCTAATCGGTGCGGTTCGAGATGGAGGTTGCACGCTTCTTTTGGCCCCTAATCTAGTTGCCCTTCGTACAGGTTTGCTGATCAGCGGTCTGACCGGTGACGCTGGACGGGAGCACGGCATTGGCCCCAGCGGGAGCGGCCCCGGGGTTCGCCGTCGGCGTTGGAGCTGGTGTGGGTGTGGAACTAGGTTTTGCGGTCGCGGCTGGCGTGGGGACAGGGGCCACCGGGGCGCTACTCGGGAGCACGGCCGCCCGGCCTGGGGCCCCAGAGAGCTGCAATGGTTTATCTGCGACCAAAGCGGTGTTCAAGACTGTGGCGGCACTGGACTGGGCGATGACCCGTCCTGGCTCGGCCGGGTCAGTGATGGTGGGGTACTGGACAAAGACCATGTTCGCCAGCCCTGTGTCCTTGATCGCGAGAGCGATCTGGACCAAGGTCGTCGGATTCGTCAGCGTATCCGAGAGAACCATGTTGCCCGTTGCCGCTTTGGCCAGGGAGAACAACGCGATCGGGTTTCCCAGGACGCCGCCGCTTTGGACCTTCCGGGCCAGGGCAGCCATGAAGAGCTGCTGGTTACTGATCCGTCCCAGGTCGCTGCCATCACCTACACCGTGCCTGCTGCGCAGGAACGAGAGCGCGTCGTCGCCGACGAGGGTTTGCTGGCCCGCCGCCAAATGCAACGGAGGCGTCGTGTACAGATCGGTGACCGCCGAGGCCAGGCAGACGGTGACCCCGCCGACAGCGTTCGACATGGCAGTCACCCCGTCGAAGCTAATCTCCGCGGCGTAGGGAATCTGGACGCCGGTGAGTTTCTCGATCGTCAACACAACGCATGACAGGCCACCGCGGGACAGGGTCGTATTCAGCATCACCCGGCTGGATGCCGACGCGGTCCCGCCATCGGCCTGCGGGCACGCGGGAACGGCAAGCATCAGGTCCCGGGGGAAACTGATCACACTCACACTTTGATGATTCTGTGCAATATGCAGCAGCATGGTCACGTCGTTGTTACCCGCGCCAGAACTACCCGCGAGCTCTGCGGCCGTCCCATAGGCCCCGCCCTGGCCGGTCCGGGTGTCCGTGCCCGTCAATAGTAGGTTCACCCCGCCGGCGATCGCGCTCACGTCCGCGGCAGGGGCAGGAGCCGCCGTGCCGCCGGGCGACTGATCAAGGTGGGCCAAATGAACACCGGGCTTGACACTGCTGGCAACATCCCACGCGGCAATCGCCGCAAGGGAGCCCCCACTAACCAGAAGCACACCAAGGGTGATCCCCAAGGTCTTCGCGACCGTCCGCCACGGCCCCCGAGGCGCCAACCGTCCATGCCGGATCGGCTGACCGGCATTCCTGTCACGCCCACGCAAGGGCCCAGCGTGCGTCACGGTAACCCTCTTCCGCCCGGCCGAACCCACCGAAACATTCACAAACAATTGATTCGACCGAACTGTATGCCAGCACTGACCGGAGATTCCTGTGAAAGTGTCCCTCGACCAGGGCAACCGCACAGGAAGCCCGCCACACCCACCAAACGGGGGATGACGCTCGTCGCCGAACCAGGGTTAGCGTTGTTCGAGGGGGTATCCAACAAGGGAGGTCACAAATGCCGCCAATTGCCGTCAGCCTGCATCTGCCCGACGGGACACAAACGCGAGTTTATGTCGACATTAACCAGTACGGCCAACTACCCGCCGTTATCGTGGACCCCGCCACCGAGGATGGGCGCGTTCTGCCCGGGACGTGGCTGGGCGAAAGCCACGACGGCCGACCAGATGGAACCAGCTACCGCGCAGGACCCCCACGCGACCTCGCACCGACTGCGAAAGAATCCTCAGACGACACCTGAAGCAAACGAAAGTCGCCCGTCCGTTTCTACGAGGCCGGAGCCCGGGCCCGACAACGCAAACGAGTTAATCTTTCAGCAACATCGAAACAACGTTCTTCGCAGCGCACCGGTGCCCATTGAAGTCAGACCTCCGTTACGGGCATCCTCGCTTGGGAATAATGACGTTCTTGCGCCGTGGCGCGGCGCGTCGCGCCATGAGGTCGCCCATGTGCTCCTGAGCCGATTGCCGTACCAAAAGACGCGTCGCGGGGCAGCAGGGGTTACCATCTCACGGTGGCTTCACGGCCACGACGCAACTGGCCGGTAATGGTATCTCTCTCCGTCGTTGCAGCATCTGGCCTCTTCGGCGCGGAAGACGGGGATCGTTTGGGATTGCCCCGGGCCTGGTACAAGCGAACAAGACCGTTGATGCTGATCAGCTCGACTCACTGTTGTGATCGTCGAGCACTGCTGTCACAAAGTGCGCAACCGCATCGTCCCAAGTCGGGAAGACGAAATGCTCGACTGGATCCACAAACTCCATCACCTCGTAGCTGCCCTGGTCTTTCGAGATGAACCCGACCAGGGAGAGAGCATTGTCGCGTGCGATGCGCCGATCCGTGACGCGCCACTCGCAGCCTGAGAGCGCTTTGACGTTGATATCTTCGCTAGTGCGTATTTCCAGTCGTCCGGTGATCATCTTGATTCCTCTCCTTCGATGTTGCCGAGGCTAAGACCAGCATGTGACAGGTCTCTGAACTGCTCATGTGTGGGAGCTATGAACCCTGGCACCCGGCGCGAACATCATCCTGAATTCATTTGCGAGCACCCCGTTCAGGTGGCACTCATCGCGGAAACGTAACGTTTCTAGTGGAGGATCCCCACTCCAGAAGATGGGCTTCGGCACCCCGCCTCGTTATCCTCGGCGACCCGGTGCCGAAGCTCGCCATCCAACACAATGGCCACGCTGTCACCAGCTAATTCGCGGTACTCGCGATGAGGTGACAACCTTCGCCTGCAACAGCCCGATTCCCGGAGTGTGAAGTCTCGTTCTCAATCTGACAGTTCTGTCTCATGACCTTGCTGACAGTTCTGTCTCGGGACCTGCCTGACACTCCGAATGGAGGTCCTCGATCAAGGTCCTCCGTTCGGCAGCGGGCTGCGGATCCTCCACGATCAGGTCATGGCACATGACCCAGCTCGAACCGATCTCCGCCTCATCATCGCGTCCTGGCCCGAGGACGCTCCACGAGGGGCTGTGACGCGGTTCTGCCGAGAACACAACGTGTCCAGGGAATGGTTCTACGCGACCCGCAAACACGTCACCGAGGCCGGACTCCCGCATTCGTTAGTCGCCCGCTCGAGCCGGCCGAAGACCTCGCCGGCGAGGGTATCCGAACTCGTCGAACGTCTGGCGCTCGAGGCCCGCGCCCGGCTCGGCGGCGCAGGCTGGGACAACGGTCCTATTTCGGTCAAGTACGAGCTCGAGAAGTTGGGAATCGAGTCTCCGTCGCGGTCGACGCTGGCCCGGATCTTCACCCGGAACGCAGTCGTGACTCCGCAACCCAAGAAGCGTCCCAAGAGCAGCTACCTCAGATTTGAATACGCCGCTCCGAACGAAATGTGGCAGCTCGACGCCACCGACTACACCCTCCGTGGCGGCGCCGTCGTGGCGATCTTCCAACTCAACGATGACCACTCGCGCTTCCAGATCGCCTCGCTCGCTGCGCGCTCTGAGAACGCCGAAGACGCCGTGAAGGTCGTCACGATCGGCATGAACCGCCACGGCACCCCGCAACGTCTCCTGACCGATAACGGGACGGCGCTGAACCCCAGTCGACGCGGCTGGATCGGGGATCTGACCGCCCTCATGCTCAGCCGGGGCGTCCAACCCATCGCCTCATCCGTCGGCCACCCCCAAACTCAAGGCAAGAACGAACGCGGCCATTCAACTCTCGCCCGCTGGCTGGCCGCCCGTCCCGCCGCGAACGATTTGGCCGAACTGCAAACCCAACTCGACACATTCGACAAGCTCTACAACGAGGAACGCCCGCACCAGTCCCTCCAGATGCAGACGCCCCACCAGCGCTACCACGCCACGCCCAAAGCGCCGGAACCGACCCCGCCGCTCGTGCTCGTGCCCGTGCCGTCCAAGCCCCGGCAGCACGCACGCACGACCTCACCAAATGGTGTCCTGACCGTCGCCCACATGCGCATCCAAATGGGTCGCGACCAAGCCAGCCGCACCTTCAACATCGTCGTCGAGACCACCAGCGTCCATATCTTCGACGCCGAGGGAACCCACGTCATCACACACCCGATAGGCCCCAAAGGCAGCTACGTCGGCAACGGCAAACCCCGCGGCTTCCTCGCGAACCAAACCAGAAAACCCCCAGCCCCCGACGAGCCCGCAACATCCCGACCCGAGTGTCAGGGACGTCCCGAGACATGAAGTGTCAGGGACGTCCCGAGACAGCACAAGCCCGATTCCCGGAGTCTTCGCGCACACATAAGACATTGCTTTGATGGAGTCTTGGCTCTCGTTTCGTCGCGTGGGCAATCGCGAGCGGCAACACCACGAAAGACTTTCGCCCCGCTGCGAGTAGCTTGTTCATTCCGCTCTGCAGTGCACTGGCAAGTCGACGAATCGAAAAACGGCGACCGCCAACGCCGTGAACTGTCTTGTCCACGCCGGCGATACAGGCAGCCTGCGCACCTCCTCGGCTCCTTGTTGATAGCGCTCAATGTCGAAGAGGCTTTTCCAGCAGAGATTTCCGAGCAGGCACAATCTGGGAGAGACATGCGACCCGACGCGACACGAGTGGGATGAACTAGCGGTTCGGGATTCCCTCAGTAGTGTCGTGGTGGCGCCCCAGCCCATTGCCGCGCACTCTGATCTGATCCCACACCCGGCAGGACACTCCCCGCATATGACCGTATGTGAAGTACCGAGCAATTGTGGTCAATCCACACTAAATTCCACCTCCGCGACGTCCCCTGAGAAGGGGCTCGGTTCGTGACGAGTTCGCGCAACCCGACCCGTGCGCCACGTTCAAAGACCGAACACAGGGTTCCGTCAAATAGACCGTCACATTCAACGCGCATTAGCGTGGGCCGTTTGATCCGCTCAGAATCCCCGAACTATTTTCTACTCCTGGGAACGACGCTGTTCTTGGTTATCTTGGGCTTGATCATGGTCCTGTCTTCGTCATCAGTAGATTCCTTTGTTGCTCACGAGGGTTTCTTCGGCGTTGTGCTTCATCAAGGTGCCATCGCCCTCGTCGGTGTCCCATTGATGCTCGTGCTCAGCCGGATGCCGTTGAAGTTCTGGCAACGTATCGCTTGGCCGACGCTCATCGCTACTTGCCTCGTTCAGTTGCTCGTCTTCACCCCGCTGGGTGTGACCGTGGCCGGAAACACCAACTGGCTGTCCATTGGCAGTTTCCAATTCCAGCCATCTGAAGCCATCAAAGTCGCCCTCGTCATTTGGCTGGGCATGCTTCTGGCACAGAAGAAAGATCACCTCGACGACTGGCGCCACGTCCTCGTGCCCGTTTTTGGCATCGGCGGCACGGCCGTCATGCTCGTCATGATCCGCGGCGATCTGGGGACAACAGTAATCCTCGCCGGCATCCTCTTCGGCTCCCTCTTCTTCGCCGGCGTAAAACTACGCATGCTCGCCATCCCCTTGGGGATCGGCGCCCTGGGCGCCCTGGCTGCGGCCATGGCCAGCGGAAACCGGATGGCCCGGATACTGAGCTTCTTCGGCACCGGCTGCGATGGCTCAACAGGCACGATCTCCGCCGCATGCTGGCAACCCTTGCACGGCACGTGGGCCCTCGCGTCGGGCGGTATCTTCGGCGTCGGACTCGGGAACTCCAAAGCGAAATGGTCCTGGCTTCCAGCCGCGGACAACGACTACATCTTCGCGATCATCGGCGAGGAACTCGGTCTCATCGGCGCAATCGTGGTGCTCGCCCTTTTCGTCCTGCTGGCCATCGCCTTCCTCCGCATCATGAACGCCACCACCAGCCCTCAAGCCAAAGTCAGTACTGCGGCCGTCATGGTCTGGATCATCGGTCAAGCACTCGTCAACATGGGCGTCGTCCTCGGATTCATCCCTGTCCTCGGCGTGCCACTCCCCTCATTTCTGCTGGGGGCACCGCCCTCCTCACCACCCTCATCGCAATCGGAATCGTGCTCTCCTTCGCACACAGCGAGCTGCCGCCAACACGCACACCCCCACCCGGAAAGCCGGACACCGGCCACCCATAACTCGTCCCGCTCGCTCTCGTTGCAACTGCAGAGTGCTTGAAGACGACACGATAACGATTCTTGGTCCATCCGGTGCGAATGCGTTGAAATCCTGCGCTATTGCCTCGATACACCGTCCACCGAAACGGGCCACCGCCACACCCCCGTGAGCTGCTGGGCAGGACCGTCGCCGTATCAAACACGCACGGATGGGTAAACACTTTCAACTAGCCGAAACAGAGCCCCACCACAGGGTTTGCGCGTCGCGTCTACGAGAACAGTTGCTTTAACGGGAAAACGCCTATTCTCTCGGGCCTGAAGAATGCGGATAACAGCAACGACTCGATCAACGCGGAACCACCAGAATCGGCTAGATGGCGGTGCCGACCACGACAACGACCTGAAAACGTCGATCGTGATCACCACGAACCGGCCCGTCGGCGCCTAGGGCGAGATCCTCGGCGACACCGCCGTCGCCGACGCGATGCTCGACCGGCTCCTGCACCGATCCGTCGTCGTCGCCCTCGACGGCGGCTCCCAGCTCCGCCGCGTAGCAACCGGCACAAACTTCCACGAATCTAACCCCGCCACCTGGAGAGCTGATGAGCAGGACTCGGGAATTTCACTGTCTATTTCGTCCACCCAGCTCTCGACGTAGCGTTCTTTCGAGGGCGTTGGTCAGTGGATCAGGTAGAGATCGACCTGGTCGAGCTACGGCGCGTCGAAGCTCGCATCGAAAGCATCGAACGCGCTCTGGGTGCCCAGCGCGTCGTTTCAGAGCTGGGTCGTGACGGACGGGTCAGAACGACGCACGGCGGATGCCGCGATCACGACCCTGAGGCCGGCTGCAATTTAGCTGACGTGGATGTGGGGACGGCGTTTGGCATTGGGTTCCGATTCGCGTAACACTTCGCGCGTGACGGGGGCGATTTCGCCGAGGCCGGTGATCAGGAACTTGAACATGTTGGAGATCGGGTTGCCCTGAGTCCATTCGAAGTAGATCTCCGGGATCAGGCCGGTCTGGTCGCGGATCTCCAGTAGCACGGAGGCGATCGTGTTCGGCACGTTGCCACTCGTGACCTGGAGCACACGGTACCCGTGTTTGGCGACTCCGCGCACGAGCAGGTCTTCCTCGAAATCGGATGAGTCGGAGGGGTGCACCTCCAGGAAAATGATCGGCGATCCGGGCGGGATGTTGCCGAAGCGACGTTCGTCACGGCTCTTGTTCCGGTACTCGGCCTCGGTATCCTCATCGGGCTCATGGGAGATGATCCGAATAACGTCGTACTCCTCCGCGTCGGACATGACGTAGTCGAGGGCGTTGGCGTCCAGGGCGACGGAGGTCGCCCGCAGCTCGAATGAACGCCGCACGCGGGAGAGGATCGAGATTGTCATGATGGCGAGAATGAAGAGGCCGGCGATCCGGACGCCATCTGGCCGTTCAAAGACATTGGCGACTGTCGTATATGCCAAGATCAGTGCGATGACACTGAACCCGAGGGTGCGCCAACGCTGGCGCATGTGCCGGGCCGAGAGGGTCACGGCGACCGAGGCGGAGGTCATCAGAACGAGCACGCCTGTGGCGTACGCGCCACCTTGTGCGTCGACGTTAGCCTGGAAGAAGACCGTGATGAGGAAGGCGATGCTGATGAAGACCAGAACGAGCGGGCGGACGGCCCGGGCCCACTGGGGCGCCATCCCATACCGGGGCAGGTAGCGGGGAACAAGGTTGAGCAGGCCAGCCATCGCCGATGCGCCGGCGAACCACAAGATGCAGATCGTGCTGATGTCATAGACGGATCCGAACGCGGGTCCGAGGTATTCGTGTGCGAGGTACGCGAGGGCACGGCCATTGGCCGGCCCACCGGGCTGAAAGTCGTTCTGTGGGATTAGTAGGGTCGTGACGATACTCGAGGTTATGAGGAAACCGCTCATGATCAGCGCCGCCGTAGTGAGCAGGCGCTTGGTGCCTCGGATCCGTCCGGCAGGGTTCTCTTCAGTGTCGCTCGCGTCTCCCGTCACTTGCGGCATCACGGCGACCCCCGTTTCGAACCCTGACAAGCCCAGCGCCAGTTTGGGGAACACGATAAGGGCGATCCCCACCATGACAAGCGGGTTGCCGTGTTGAGTGGTGAGTGCCGCCCACCAGTCCGTGATCAGGGCGGCATGTCCGGCGACCTGTGCGATGGCGACCAAGATCACGACCAGATTAAGAAACAGGTAGACCACCACGAGCACGACGGCGATACCGATGGCCTCTTTAAAGCCGCGCAGGAACACGACGCCGAGCAGCGCCACTAACAACAGGGTGACCGATACCTCCTGACCGTGCAGCCACGAGGGAGCAAATGGGTTCTCGATCGCATGGGCCGTGGCGTCTGCCGCAGAGAGTGTGATCGTGATCATAAAGTCTGTGGCGGCGAAACCGAGCAGAACGAGCACAAGCAACTTGCCGGCCCACCACGGCAAGAGGCGTTCGAGCATTTGGATCGAACCCGACCCCTTAAAGCTCTCCTGCGCAACCCGGCGATACACGGGCAGTGCCCCCAGAAGAGTCAAGGCGACCAGCACGATAGTTGCGATCGGTGACAGAAGTCCAGCGGCGAGGGCCGCGATGGCCGGCTGATACCCAAGAGTCGAAAAATAATCCACCCCGGTCAGGCACATCACCCGCCACCACGAATGTGTCCGTTCGACACTGACCGAGAGCGGCCCTACGTGGCCGCCCCGATGGTCCACGAAGCCCTCGAGCATCCAAGTGCGAAGGCCGTCCGTGCGCACACGAGATTTGGTCACCAGCAAACATTACGCCCTTCACCGTCATGACCCGCCACACATGCATTCGTAGACACACTCGTGTTAAGGAGCTTGACACAGCCCTTCGGAGTAATCCGACGCCAGCGTGAAATAAGGTCTTGTATCGGCACAGTGAGTGAACACGCCGCAGTGGGACTGGTTGCCGGAAGGGCGCTCGTAATGTGGGTTGCGACCGGGATAGCGGGGAATTCCTTCCATGGTGGGAAAACGTCCTTTAGATTGCGAGTTCGTCTGTGACTGTCAAGCCCCGGGTTTTGTGGAGGCTCGGTTAGTCGCGTTCTCGTGAGTTGAGGACGGGCTGGTTGGTGTGGAACGCTGCTTCGGCTTCGACGGGTGGGATCAGGCCGATCTCGCCGTGGAGGCGGCGGTGGTTGAACCTGTCGATGTACTCGGCGACGGCGAACTCGAGGTCGTCGATGCCGTGCCAGGGCCCGAGGTTGCGGACCAGCTCGGCTTTGAAGAGCGAGTTGAAGGCTTCGGCCATCGCGTTGTCGTAGCCGTCGCCCTTGGACCCGACCGATGCCACGGCCTCGACGTCGGCGAGGCGTTCGGTGTAACGAATGGCGCGGTATTGGGCGGATTCAACCGGAGAACGTGCGGATGTAGGTGATGTCCGCCACCCAGAGGCAGTCCGGTTCGGGCGCGGTGAACTGCCGCTTCACGAGGTCCTCGGGGCGCTCCGCGAGGGCCCGAGAATCGTGGTCCGGGGCCCTTTCCAGCGTCGTACCCCGCGCAGACCCTCGCGACGCATCAGGCGTTCGACGGTGCAGCGGGCCACCTGGTGGCCGTCACGGCGGAGCTGCGCGTGCACCTTCCGGGCCCCGTAAACACCGTAGTTGTCCTCGTGGACGGCATGGATCCGGGCCGCGGTCACCTCATCGGACACCGACCGTTTCGAGGGCGGCCGGGACGTTGCCGCGTAGTAGCTCGACGGGGCGACCTGCAACTCCCGGCAGATCGGCTCGACCCCGAACTCGCTCTTCTTCTCATTGATAAACATGACTACCTGATCGAGGGGCGGTCGAGCTCCGCCGCGAAGAAAGCCGACGCACTCCGCAAGATCGCGTTCGACCGCCGCAACTCTCGATTCTCTCGCTCGAACTCCAGCAGCCGGGCCGCCGTGTCCGTCGTCACGCCCGGCCGGGTGCCCGTGTCGATCTCGGCCTGCGCCACCCATTTCCGCAGCGTGTCCGCCGACAAACCCAGCTGCTGACCGACACGGGCGCACGCGCCCCGCCGGCCGCCAGTCTCGCTCTGAGACGCGAGCACCAGACGCACAGCCCTCTCCTTCAACTCCTCCGGGTACTTCTTATTCACCATGATTCTCAACCTTTCAGGGGATCAAGAACCTCCATTAAACCCGGGGCGCAACAGACAGTCGTGATGGTTTAGCAATCCAACACACGCAAGCACGACAACAGTCGGTATCCCAGCGCAAGCTCGACGAGTTACTACGCACCCAGCCAACGAGCAACTACCAACGACCAACGACCAACGACCAACGACCAACTAATCACATTGGAAGGTGCGTCGGACGACGAATTGGAGGCCCCCACCGACCTCAAGAAAACCGAAAACGAGCCCTACGATTCCACCCGCGGCCGCTCGAGACTGCGAGGTGTGAAACCATTGTTTGGGCGATCGCTCTACGTTTCTGGACGGGCGGAGCTGATCCGTACGGGACTTGTTCCCGGCCAAAGTGAAGATTGGTGGAGCCAAGATCAACGACTTCTGGAAAATTAGTGTCGTCGACGGGCCCGTTGTCGTCTTCTTTTTGTGGCCTCCGGTCTCGCGCTGCTGTTTCTGCTGTTTAAGAAACTGAGCTGGCGCTGGACGGTGATGGCTTCGGCCGCCGTGATCCTCGGAGTGCTCGTTGCCGTCCTGGTCTGGTTCGTCTGTGTCCGGGTTCTTAATCTTTTTGGCATGTCATTGGGGACAGTCACCTATATGTGGCTCGCTGCCGCGTGCGGCGGCTCGAGTGTGGCCATCGCCAACCTGTGGGATTCCCGGCGGGCGCGGAAAGCAATCGCGGCAGGATCCATCCTGTTGTTCCTGATCACTGGAGACCTCGGCATCAACGCGGGCTTTGGACTGAATCGTACCCTCGGCTCTCTCTTTGGAATCAGCACGGAAACGCCCATCATTTTGACGGCGCCCACCCAGGCTCCAACTCCGGGTCCTCTGGCCGGTCCGCTTTGGCAAACCTGGGTACCGCCTGCCGGAATGCCCGCCAGTGGAACCACAGGTAGTCAGATCATTCCTAACCCCGGATCCGGGTTCACCTCGCGTCCGGCTGGAATTTATCTCCCTCCGGCCGCTCTCGTACCAAATGCTCCCGCTCTCCCTTTGGTCATCTTGTTAATGGGGCAACCCGGGAATCCCGACCCGCAGTACGTGGCCGCGACCTTGGACCGGGATGCGGCCCTGCATGGTGGCTTGGCCCCCATTGTGATCGTGGCCGACCAACTCGGGGACCCGAGCATTGACCCGCTCTGCTTGGACACCGCAACATACGGGAACGCGGAGACCTTCCTCACCCACGATGTCGTCACCTGGGCAAAGGCAAACCTCAACATCATCCAAGATCACCGGTACTGGACAATCGCCGGTTTCTCTAACGGCGGCCAGTGCGCGATCTCCCTGGCCGCCAAACACCCCGACCTGTGGTCCAACGTCATCGACATCTCCGGCGAGTCCTTCCCCGGATCCGAGATTCAGGCGGCCACTCTCAAGGACATCTTCGGCGGCGACCAGAAAGCGTACGACGCCCAACGACCGGTCAACCTGCTAGCCGCGCACCGCTACGTAGACACTGTCGCGATATTCACCGCCGGCGCTGACGACCCCGGTGTACTAGCCGGCCAACGAGTCGTCGCAAGCGCCGCACAATCAGCCGGCATGGCCGTGACACTTCGGGAAATCCCCGGCGGCGGACACTCGGTGCGCGCACTAGACGGGGGCCTGGACATCGGTTTCGAGGTCCTCTACCCACGATTCGGTTTGTCCGCACCAGCGACAGGATGAATGAACTCGCAACGAACCACTACCCGGCCTCCCGAAAACGCGACGAGGACCAAATTATGCCGCGCGGCACGATACACGAGTCGGCTCTACGATCTCGGTGAGATGGCGAAATCTAGAACGCGCCTAGTCACAGGCTGACTGCCCGCAATCGATCAACTCCAAGCGCACCGAGATCGTAAAGCCGACACACGTTCGATTCATGGAATCCTCGGCACCACTCTCCCGCCGTTCGGCATAGATCATGCCGACCAGCTCACGCAGTTGGGTGCCGCGCCCCGGTCATCCGTGTGCATGACGGCACAGCACCCGGCCGAAGCGGGTCCCGCGCCCTCGATGACGAGGCTCCTATTTCGTAATTCGTTATCGTTATTCGTATTACGTTTACGTATTGCGTTCTGAGTGATACGATATTGGTATGAGTCTTCCCGAGATCACCGATGTGCGTACTTGCGGTTTCCCCGGCTGCGAGGAGCCCGTGGATGCCACGCCCGGTGTCGGCCGGCCGGCCGGTTACTGCATCAACCCCGGCCACAATCGGGCCGCTGCGTGGCGGGCCCGCCGCGCCGAGTCCGGCCGCATCGAGCGCACGGTCGAGGACGAGAGGCTCCCCGTCGATGCCGCACGTCAGCGGGCCAGCGTGCTGCGCTCTCAGGTGGCCAGCATGGTCGAACACCTGCAGCAACAGCTCGTCGTCCTCATCGACGAGCTGCGCACGGTCGCGGATCCCGATGCGGCCGAAGCACAGATCGAGGCCGTCACCGCGGGCGCGGCCGAGCAGGTCGCCACGGCGGCCGCCCGGACCAACCGGGCCGAGACCGCCACCCGCAAGGCCGAGGCCGAACGGGCAGAAGCCGACGCGGCAGCCGAGGAATCCGCTGCCCTGGTCGACGAACTCCGCACCGCCCTGGCCGCGCTCGAGCAGCGTGCCGCCGCCCTGGAGGGCGACCTGGTCGTCGCGAGCGAGGACAACGCACGCACGGCCGCAGAGATCGCCGCCCTCACGGTCCAGGTGGCCGCTCTGACCGACGAGAACGCCGCCACGACCACTCAGCTCACCGAGGCCCGGGAACTCGTCACCACGGCCACCACGGCCAAGGACGAGGCCCTGGCGGCCGCGCGTGACGCCGCCGCGCAGGCCGACGCCGCCGTGGCGCGCGCCGATCGTGCGGAGACGGAGGCTGCGAGCACCCGCGAGTTGCTCGACCAGGCCCGGGTCGAGCGCGAGAGCGCACGGGCGGAAGCGCTCGTCCTCACCGGGCGCCTGGCCACTGTCAGCAGCGAACGCGACAGTGCCACGGCCGAGGCCGCCCGGGAGCGTTCCTACGCCGAGCAGCGCGTCACCGATGTGCGGGACACCCTCGAGCAGCAGCTCACCCAGCTGCGCGCCGACTTGGATCAGTCACGCACGAGCGAACGCGAGCAGCGCACCCGCGGCGACCGCGCCGAAGCCCAGACGGTACGCCCTAAACAGAAGTAGACCGCCAGCCCGCTCCCCCGCTGCGCCCCGAGTCGCCAGAGGATCCTCGACAGGCCGTGTGCCTGGTCGTTGTCGGCGCCGGCGGTGGAGGCTGTTCGTGGTAGCTACCGGAAGTTCTTCGTCGAGTCCGTCTCGTTAGGGTGACCGGTCGTAGCCTTCGTGATGTACACGCGTCCAGGCTTCTTCGCCTTCGCGTTGGGCTCGTCAACGGCGTACCACAGGCGAGCACCGTCAGTGACCTTGTACTGCCACTGCGGCATGACCACGCCATCGACCAGGACCGTGGAGAGATCCCCACGGAGTTGGTAGCAACGATCAGGGTCGTACCGCGCAGGATGCGCGGTGAGATAGTCGTATGCGTCCGCGAGGGCGTTCTTCGCGGACGCCTTCAAATCCGTCCAGCCGCGTTGGGCTGCGGTGTTGCCAAAAAAGAGCTCGTACTCGGTGCCCTTGATCGGTCGCGGAACCGCGACACCACGCTTCCCCGCCACCTACGGGCGTTCGACGCGAACCGGGGCGGCGGGCAGCTCGATCGGCTCGACAGGTCGCATGCCCATCGCGTAGGCGACGGCCGTTTCCTGCCACTCCTGCTGCGCCCGCAGCAGACGCTCGAACGTACCGAGCTCACTAGCGGCATAAACGAGCTGTTCAATCTCAGCCGCGTACGCGGCGAGCTCCCCGGGGTGAACTCCCCGCCCAAGCGAACAGATCAGTCAACGCCGCCGCGACGTCGCCCTTGTTCCGCCCGATCGCCCGGATCAGCCTGCTCGAGAGCGCGATACCGTTCTCGAGGACGTCGAGATCGTGACCGCGCAGGATCACGAGATCGTCACCATCACGACGCGTGATCCGGACCTGACCCTCATCAATGTGAGCCAGAACCTCCTTGGGCTTACGCAAAAGGTCAGTAAAAGTCGCGGTACTCATGCCCACACACTACATCAGATAAACATCTGATTAGCTGAGTGGCCGCCCGACCGGCAGCGGCGAGCTATCGCCTTCGTATGGCTCCCCTGCGTTGTGCAGGAGTTCTCTGCGTTCCACTTCGGCTTGGATCGCTCGTTCGACGAAGTCAGACCAACTCTTGTCGCCCTCGAGGTGGCTCGTAGCCCGGTACGTTGCCCGCGCGCGATCTCTAGTCTGCGCAGACAAGTACGTGGTCATCCTCGCGGTCGGTTCTGCCATAAGGGCAGCCTTCCGTGCCGGAGCCGCAGCAGGCTTGGACAGCTTGGGCTGCTGAACGGGCTGCACTGTGGGTTCGGTGCGGTTTCTGGCTTGCAGACGACTCAAGTCGGGAGTCCCGGCACGGTGCGCTAAGCCGCCGATTTGTCGGCTGGGGGTGTCGTCGCTCATGCGAGGGCCTCCTGGTTCTCGGCCGCGGTGATTCGGGCCACAACTTCTTGGGTGATGGCTTGCAGGTCGTCTGCGACGGATGAGGCTGTCCGAGGTGCGAGAGCTTGTGCCTGGGCTTCGCCTCGGCGGATCTCGAACCACTTCGGGCCCTTTCGTACCTCCGCGTCGAGTTCGTGGACGAGGAGGCCCCGTTCTCGTGTGGCCTGGGCGGTTGCTTCGCTATGACGGACCGTGGCGGTGAAGACGACGTTGTTGTCAGCATTGAAGAGCTCCGCGATGTGTTCGCGAGCTTCGCGCTGGACGACGTGGGCGGATGTGCCGACGTCGACGAGAACGACGCCCAGCAAGTCGAGGGTCGGATTCACGCCCAGGACGGCGTCGAGGCGTGCAGCGACGGCGCCGAGTCCCTTGCGACTTGATTTGTCGCTCTTCACAGGCACGAGTGCCCACCTCGCAGCGGCGACGGCGGCCGTCTGGAGGGTCTCATCGCCGGGCGGGCAGTCGATGAGGATCATGTCGTAGTCGCCGGCGAGCGGGGCGAGTAGATGCGCGACGGCGAGCTTGGCGCCGTCTGGGTCTTTGTTCGCCTTTGCAGAGAGCCCGGCCGTGGCTTGGTCGAGAGCAGGGCCTCCCGCGAAGACGTCCAAGTTCGGCCGGACTTCCTTGATTGGCGCTGCTCCCCCGCCGAACATGAGTGCTTGTGCGAGTGCGCGACCGGTGTCGTCTCTGTCGTCGTCGGTGTATCCGAGGTCTTCAGCGAGATTGCCTTGGGGGTCAAGGTCCACGAGCAGCACGCGGTATCCGTTGTTGGCGAGCATGCCACCGATGTTGGCGGTGAGTGTCGTCTTGAGGACGCCTCCCTTGCCGTTGATGACAGCGATAACGCGTTCCAAGGCGGTGCGATCGAGTACCTGAGTCATATTCGCTCATTTCGTTTGACGTCAATAATGACAATACAGCTAATACTGTCATTAGTGCCATAAGTGCCATAAGTGGCAATGCTGTTTTTACTGCTATTGCCCACATTACCAGCATTACCAGCATTAGCACTATTCCTGCTATTACCACTAATGCCTGTATTGCTGTCATTGGGTGACTGCGCCAGCCCGATTTCACAGGCCAGACCTCCACCCGGCCCGGCGCCGGGGGAGCGTGAGGGGGTCGCCCTCACCGGCTGGCCCGCGAGGGCCAGCCGGTTGTCGTGGTTAGATGTTGCGCAGCATGCCCACCACAGTGGGGAACGGAGAGAGGCTTTCAACGAGGGCGTCGACGGTCCCGGCGTCGGGCTTCTGCGCGAATGCTTTCTGGATCGTCGTTGAGCTGGCTGTCGGTGAGGCCGACGGTTTCGCCGTCTGGGGTGACGCTGACGGCGATCGCGGTGCCGAAGATGACGGTGGGGGAGCCGAGGCGGTGCGCCAGGACGGTCGCGGGCAGGTTTAGGGTGGACCCGTTGATGAGTCCTTCGTCGTCGACGAAGAGGTCGATGCTGTCTACTAGACCGACGACGTCGAACATCCGGCAGCCGATGGCGGCGCAGATGTCCGTCCCGATGTTGCGCTCGTCCAGGTTCAGGGTGGTGATGGTGTCGGTTGGGGTGATCTTGATGCTGCGGATGGCGGTGGTCATGGGGTTCTCTCTCCTCGGTTGGTGAGTGGCCCGGGGTCCCGGGTTCTCTGGGCAGTGGTTGTTGTGTCGTCCACCGTTTTTCTGCCCTGGGTGGCAAGAGAAATCGATTGAGAGCGGGAGTGCCATAGTGCCCGCAGTCTCGTGCGAAATAAGGGAGCCTGTGACCGCGTGCGAGAGTGTGGGTGACGCAGGCAGGAAGCGAACTACGATGACCGGCCACCAAGGGAAGAAAAGTCTTGAAAAAGGCTGGCCGGAATGGCCGGCTCCGCGGGGATCCGGCCTCCGTGCCGGGTTCACCTGGTGGGGGAGTGTGAGGGGATGCCCCTCACGGTCGGCCCGTGGGTGGGCCGGCCGCTGCGGCGTGCTTACTCGGGCTGCACGAGCTGCTGAATCTCGGCATACGGGGCGGTATCCGTCCACGTGTAGCCGGTGGTGACGCTGACGGTTTTGGCGTTGGTGCGCACGACTTCGCGCCATTGGCCGCGGATCTTCACCCGGTCGCCCTTTCTGACGGTAGAGCGGTCGTAGCCGGTGGCTGTTCCGCTCTCGACCTGGGCGGCGCGCACGGCTTCCCAGTAGGCGATCTGGTCGCGCTTCTCCTCGATGTGCGGGGCGAGGCGTGCCGCCCGGGCCGTCATCTGCTCAGCCGTGGCATCGAGGCAACCGCGCGTGTCGTCGTAGCACGGGGCGGTTATGCGGCGTTCGAGCTGGCGGAGCTCAGCGCCCAACGTCTGGATGCGGTTGGCCACGGTGACCGGGCTGTAACGGGCGTCGGTGGTGTGGGTGGCCGCGTCGGCGCGTGCCTGGGCGGTGGTGGCGTCTTCGCTGGCTTCGACTGATTTACGCATGGCGTTATCTGCGGTGGCGATCGCGTTACGGTGTCGGCCTTCGGAATGGTGGCCAACCTTGATCGGCTCGCCTCCCTCGGGCAGCCGGTCCAGCGCTGCGCGTGCATTGTTCCAGGCGGCATCTTCGGCACCGCTCTTACGCTCTGCCTTCGCGGCCAGGGCGTCGACCCGGTCGGCCTGACGCTCGATCTTTCCGGCCTCGACCTCAGCGGTAGGGCGGTGGCTGCTGTCGATGTCGGTTTCGACCTCGAACCCCGCGGCTTCCAATGCCGACTTGGTGCGGGTGATGGTGTGCAGCTTGGGCAGGCGGTCCCGGGACTGCGGCACGAACCAGGCCCTGATGCTGCGCCCCCAGCGCCATCCGTTGATTTTGAGGACGTCGGCGGTTCCGTCGCCCCGGCTGGTGCCCGCAATCAGGGTTCCGGCTTCGTGGGTGTGGGTGATGGTGAGCATTAGCGGGTTCCTCTCGGGGTTGCGCAGGCGTTGACGCGGGAGCCGTTCGGGGTCATGACGATGACGAATCGGCTTCTGGGGTTGGGGTAGCTCTGGCTGTTCCAGAACGTCGACATATCGGCGCTGCTGAGCAGGTTTTCGGCCCCGAGAACTCCGGGAGTCAGGGACGGAATCTGAGTTGTGAGCATGAGTTTTTCCCTCGATCTAGGCGAAGCTGTCGGCGTAGCGGGTGGCCGTGCAGGTTTCGCCCGGCTGAGTGCCTGTGGCACCTTCGGACCGGCACCCGCTGCAGGCACACCCGGAGGCGTAGCATTCCCGGGGATAGGTGTTCTCGTAATCGAAATCTGACTCGGTCATGGGTTCTCTCTCCTTCGTGAACAACTGTTTTTTTGCCCTATCTGGCAAGAGAAATCGACAGCGACCGGAAGAGGCGGAGTGCACGGATTCCCGGGCGAAATAAGCCCGCAGGGCGCGTCCGAGAACCCGGGTGACGCAAGGCACGGACGGGAGCTACGGTGAAACGCCAGAAAGGACAAAAAGGCCCATCGGACAGTGCCGCGCAGCGGCTCCAATTTGCTCCTGACGGCATCACCGTCACGGTTTCGAGACTGGTGTCACGGTGATATTTCGACCCGGGGAGCGCGAAGGGGGGAGAATTGTGGGGTATCCGGGGCCGTGCACCGCGACTTCGGGAAAGGACACCCATGACCAACCTCACGGCCGACCCGACCAAACCTCACACACCCCGGACCTCACCCGATAGCGAGAACACCCTCCTCGGACGGGTGTTCGAGGCGGTGTTGTTCGATAACGACGGGACGCTCGTGGACTCGACCAACGCCGTGAACCGGTCCTGGCTGAGCTGGGCCGAAGAAGCGGGCCTCGGCGCCTCATTCCGGGGTGCCAGCCACGGGGTGCCGGCCCGGCAGATGCTGGCCACGTTGATTCCGGCCGATCAGATCGACGACGCGGTCATCCGGTTGACCCAGATCGAGCTCGCCGACACGATGGGCATCACGATCCTCCCCGGTGCCGGGCCCCTGCTCGCGAGCATCCCCGAGCACCGGCGGGCGATCGTCAGCTCCGCCACCCGGGAGCTCTGCCTCGTTCGCCTGGCGGCCGCGGGCGTCCCGACACCGGCGACCATCATCACTATCGAGGACACGGGCCGGGGTAAGCCCTTTCCGGAACCATTCCTGGAAGCTGCCGCCCGCCTCGGGTTCGACCCGGCCCGCTGCCTCGTCGTCGAAGACGCACCCGCCGGCCTCGAAGCCGCGCGCGCGGCCGGCTGCGCCACCATCGGCGTCGAAGGAACCCATGACGCCACCGACCTGCACGCCGATCTCGTCGTCGCCAGCCTGGACAGGCTACGCATCGTCGTGCAACACAACGGCGTCAAGTTCGAACTACTTCCCGAGTAGCCCTTACTAGCGCTGTCGTCGATGCCTGCCAAAACGATAGCGAACATAACGGGGTCAGGACACCCGTGACGTGGCTGGCCTCGCCGATAGCCCTCGTGCGCAAGGGCCTTGGCCCGTGGCCTGGGCGGGTCCACGGTGGGGTGTATGAAACGGATCTTTTACGGCG
The DNA here is from genome assembly GCF_034314285.1 of Cryobacterium sp. 10C3. Lineage (NCBI taxonomy): Bacteria > Bacillati > Actinomycetota > Actinomycetes > Micrococcales > Microbacteriaceae > Cryobacterium > Cryobacterium sp. 10C3. The sequence continues at coordinate 55,799 of NZ_JAVIWF010000001.1, read as the reverse complement.
GGGCGTCGTTCCTGACGCCCGACGATGTCGCGGACGCTCTCCTGGAGCTGGTCACCGTGCTCGGAATCAGCCACACCACCGAGACCCTGGACCTCCCCGCCGTGGACGATGACGGAAACACCATGATCGTGACCATGCTCGTGGGCCCGATGAGTGCACTGCTGAGCATCCCTGAGAGCTCCCGGTGGACGGGACCCGACACGACTCTGGTACTCGCCGCGCTCAACGCCCGCATCCACGCCCTGACCGCACCACCCTCGTGTTCAACAGAGGAAACGATAGCGGCCACCGACTTCGATTGGCCCGACCTGGACTTCACCGAATAGCCTAACGCGCCCCAGGAACCACCGTCGGACCAGGCCCAGACGGCCACTCATCCGATCATCCAACTGACGTGGCACCAGCTGATTGTTTCAGAAGGGCAATCAGCGAGGCACAGGCCTCGCTGACTCGATCACACGCCAGCGAACACGTTTCCCAGGAATCATGTTTGTCTGCGAGTAATTCACACGCGCTCTTCGACGCCGCGCAGGCGGCCAGACACGTGGCCAGGAGCCGGAGCGTTGTTAACCGGCCCACGGGCGAATACCAGGACAACATCATCTTCGCCAACCGGCACGTTTCCGCGCAATCGAGGTTAGCCAAGAAGCAACTAGTGCTCTCTGCGTCGCTGTCCAGCGCAAGACACGCGTCCGCGCACTCCTCACTCACCCTCACGAGCGCCGCACACGCCTCACGACACGTCAGAATCTGACGATGAATCACCACACCCCCACGTCGCTCTCGCGCATGCAAGCACCATAACCGCACCTCAACAAATCCGCAGCACGACCACCACACACCACAGCAACCACACAGGAGGGCCGGGCCGGGCGCGTCCAAGAGACATCGCGGCACTTTGTGTAAGGCGTTGGACGCCGGGGGGCCCAAGGAATGCCGCTCCAAGGAATAGCCCGTGGTTTGGGGATACCCCGTGGTTTACAAGGTCAGTGGGGAACAAGCGACGAAAGTCGTGCGGCGTGAACCTGCAGCTGCCCGGCTCAAGATGCTCGACGGTGGGATGTCGCTGAGTTCAGGAGTTGATCGCGTAGTGCTCTGGAACTGATGACCTCGGTGCGTTGCTCAATCGTGCTTGGGACACGAACGGTTGCGGCTCGCTCGTGATCCCCTCGTATTTGTCGTGCTGGGTCGCCAGCGGGAAGCCTGCCGGTTGCGAGTGAGGCGCCGAAAGATCGTTGCGACGAGGTCGAAGAGTTCCGCGGTCATCGGGATCCCTCATTCCAAGTTTTTCTTCGACAGACCAGCGACAAGGAGCGCGAGGACTGTGCCGCTGGGCGGGCGTATTGGCGGCTGCTGAGGTGGGTGAGCCCGAGGTCTTCTTCGCAGCTCCGGCCGGCCCTCCGTGGTTTCGCACCTTTGCACCGACGCCTTGGAGTGTATTGCGAACGAGCGGCGGCACAGTCCGCGCCATGGCGTCCGACGTTCGTCTTGGGCGCTGTGAGGTGCCGGGGTTGGAGATTATTTGTTGACCGTGCGGTGGGGCTGTGGCAGTGAGGTTAGTTTGCTGATGAGCGCCGTGTGGCGGAGTCGGGGCTCGATGAGCCTGTTCCAGAGGGGAGCCAGAGCACGATTCCGGCTGTGCTGATCAGGAGGGATCCCAGCACGTCCGTGGGATAGTGCACACCCAGATACAGACGCGACAGCGCAACAGCAACGACGAAGAATGCGCCGATGATGGCGGTGACGATGCGTTGCCTGCGGCTGTTAGCCAGGACGAGAACGGCGGCCCACACGAGGGAGGCGGCGAAGGCTGTGTGGCCGCTGGGGAAGCTATCGTGTCCAGTTTCCATGATCAGCGCGTGGGTAATCAAGGAGGGAGGCCGGAGCCGGGTGACGGTGATTTTCCCAATTTCTGAGGAGAACCAGCCGATAGCAGCCGTGGATGCAAAGGCCAGGGCCGTGAGTGGTTTCCTGAACGCGACCAGCAGCACCAGACAGATTAGGAGCAGGATGAGGACGTTTCCGGCCGGAGACAGCACGTTATTCACCACCATGGCAAGGACTGTTAGCGCCGTGGTCCGCTCACGGATCATGTCGACGTCCCATGCAAGGTCCGGGCCTGGGGAGCCATAAACCTTGGCCAGGGTGCCGACGGTCAGGGTGAGGGCAAATAGGGCTAGCGAAGCAGCCACGAACCACCACGAGCGGAGCGGCAGCCCCAAGGCAGGGACGGGAGGGGTGAACTTTTTCATGTCTTCCTTAGGGCACGTGGGAGGCTAGACGCCACCCGCGCTGCGGCCTCGCGGCCAGGTTGATAGGAGGTTCACCCAGGAAAGAGGGGTGGGCGGCATCGGTGCGGCGCAGCCGCTCCACGCTGTGCTCTTCCTCTTTGAGTTATCCGAAGGTGAATTTGGGCCCGACGATCTCACGGGTTATTTCATCTTCGACCTTGCCATAGGCGGCAATGAGCTTGGCCCATTCCTTGGCCCTGGCGAAAGTGAAGACCTCGCGAAAGTACGCTGCTCCGACGTCTCCCCAGGGAGTCGCATCGATGGTGTCAGCGTACCCGAACCCCGGCGGTCAATTCCCTCACTCGATCCCAGGGCCGTTTCAAAGGCCCGCAGCGCCGGTAGTACCCCCGTGGATACGGGTTCCGCACCGGTGCCGTGTCGTTCACGCCGGACTGCACCCGAAGCCGTGACGGCTCAGCCGGTATCTACACCAGAATCCCTGACAAAGACTCACCAATGTATCATCGGTCACATCAGTGCTGGCCGGAGGAAAAGACCATGATCGGGCAGGAACACGCGTTCCACACCACCCGTGGGGCCCTGGCAGGTCAGCAAGGAGGATGACCGTGAAAGTCACTCCCACAATTTTTGGCCTGCGGTTAGGAACCTTCAGGGGCGCCATGCGCGAGGGGTTAGGTAGCGGCACTGAATCCGTCGTGCTGCCCAACCAGGTGTCGTCGGGCCTGACCGGTGTGCGCCGGTGAGCGGGTTTGTTGACAGCATCCTCAATGTCACCCCAGTCCTGGCGTATCTGATCGTGGCGTGCTTGGTTTTCGCCGAGGACGCCTTATTCGTGGGTTTTGTCCTGCCCGGGGAAACCGCCGCCGTGCTAGGCGGGGTGGTAGCCAGCCGCGGACACGTGCAACTGTGGCTGATGATGGTTCTGGTCGTTCTCGCGGCGATCCTCGGTGATTCCGTAGGTTATGAGATCGGCAAACACTTCGGCCCACGCATTCTCCAAATGCGAATTCTTCGGAAAAAACATGAAAAACTTGACCAGGCGCAGGACTTCCTCCGCCGCCGGGGAGAGCGCGGCTGTTTTCCTCGGACGCTTCATCGCGTTCTTCCGCGCCGTCATGCCAGCCCTAGCCGGGACCTCGCGCATGCCGTATCCCCGGTTCTTGGCCTTCAACGCCGCGGGCGGCCTGGTCTGGGGCGCCGGGTTTGTTCTCCTGGGGTTTTTAGCCGGCAATTCCTATGAAGCCGTAGCCAGAATCGCCGGCCGTGACAGTGCCGTCATCATCGCCCTGGCAGCCCTCATCATTTTCATTATCTGGCGCGTCAGGAAGACTCGCCGGGAACGCCACCGCCCCAGCGTCTCTCCGTCCGGACCACACAACAACTCCGAGGACGACACCTCCGAGAACCTCTAGGCATGGGTGTCCGTAATCACTGCGCTCACAACAATCACGCTTGATAAGTGAAATGACGATTGATGCGTGCGTGCTGATCGTCACGCCGTAAAAATTATCGCGTTAGATGCAAGTAAGTTGCGTGAGTCGGGTTTCCTGGCCCGCGGATACCGCGGCCAGACCCGCTCACCGGGGCCGCCTCTTCTTGCCGGGCGCTGCACTAAGTTAAATAGCGAATATCAGGTGCACGTTCTCGGAGGACAGCGTCAGCTCCGCACCGAAATCGGTTTCAGGAGCTCGAGTGAAGGCAAGGTCAACCTGCCCGATGAAGGGGCCACCGCCCGAGCTTTTCTGCACCAGCGCACACCTCGATCCTTGGGCATCTTCTAGCGTGAACCATTCATCCATAACGATGGGTATTTGCGTGCCATGGTGCCCGCTGGCATGCAGATCATTTCCGCGCAGTCGGATCAGAACGTACTCATCCGTGAGCTCGACCAACTGCAACTGCACGGGCAGCCCGGTCTGGCTGAGAATGGTTGGCACGGACGACATGCTGAAACGCTACTCCGTTGTCCCATACACCGCGTCGTAATACACAGCACCACCAATTCCGGCCCAAGCGTCAACTTCAACGCCCTCCTCAGGCACCGGACAACCTCGATCGGTGCCTGAGGTCAGCGACGTTCCAGGACCAGCCGAGCGAAACATCCCCGCTGTTGACGGCGACCCACCCAACAACAGGCCACACCAAACGGTGCCCGTTACGCCGCCTCGCCCAGGTACTGCCACCGGTTCTCAGGGTTGAGCACACCCGCACCCACCAACTCGAGCGCAGCACGGTGATCAGCACGATTCGTGCTGGCTCGCGGGTACCGCGGCCACACCCGCTCACCCCGCCCGCTCGCCTCAAACAAAGGCCGGCTCGACACGTGCGGGCGCCTCGGCCGGCTCCTCGGGGCTGAATGCATCGTGGACAGTTCCGCTTGCCACCACGCCCACACTTCCCGCTCGATTCGATACCGCTCCGCCCGAACCAACAGGGTTCCCAGCACGTTCAGCTGCGACGCCGCCTGATTCCGAAGATCCTGCTTGGACCTGGCCCACCCATCACGGTGAACAACCAGGAGCTTATAACGCCGCAAACGACTAAGGATCGTGGCCGTATGCCGGGCTGTGACGCCCAAAAGACCAGCAGCTGAATCAACAGTGAGACTCGGGTACTGCCGCAGCAGGGCATAAAGCTTCCCCGCCAGATGCCCCAGGGCCCCGCGCGTGAAGAGATCATGTCGTTGATCCGTAAGTTGCTCCTCCAACACGGCCACCAGGTGGGTCCGGGTGTTAAAGAGCTCAGCCACAGAACGAGCCGGCGCTGACGTGTTTTCGTTCGGGGGGCGGGGGTTATCTAATGGTTGTGACCGGACTGTTCGAGGGGCTGTGGATAACGTGGACGCTAGGCGCCATTCGGCGGCGTTGCCATCGTCGCTAGCACTGACCCGTTCGACATACCCGGCCTTGGCGAGGGCTATGAGAGCCGCTGCTGCGGTCGTACGTCCCAGGCCCCCCATCGGGCCCAGGTCCCGGATCGCGGCGGCCACCGTGCGCTTACCCGTCTGCAAGGTCAAGTAGGCCAGGGAACTCAGAATGGTCTGCTGATTGGAGGACGCCTCCGTACGCCCCCACCGGCCCGGGCTGACCCGGAACCGGGTCAGGAGAGCCTGAACGTCAGTCACGATCCCGTCCAGCTCCGACAGGTCCTGCGGCTCCCGTACAGCCGGCAGGGGGCGTTGGAGCGCGGCGTACTGCTGAGCCTTATCCCACTGCCGGCCCAGCCGGGCACGCGCCTCACCTGCGGCCCGGGGCCTGCGAGAACCTCGCCCGGTGTTCTTCGTCCGGAAATGCTCCAAACCCGGTGCCGTTTTCACGGCGTGTTCCACGTCGGCCAGCTGCCAACCCGCGTTCGCCGCCGCCAGCAAACACATAAACCCCGTCCAGCTCGGGTTGCTGCCACCGTCAATAGTGGCCATATGGGCGCTACCAGCGGCACTCAGTCGCCGGTGCGACCGGTGGTCTGCGGTGACCGGTCCCGACGGGGCACTATCCTCCGCGCGCAGGGAAGGCCTACGCGCCTCGAGCACCGCGGCCAAAGCGGCCAAGTCCGCGATCGTGGTTGACGGGGCGATCAAACTGTTCACACTCCCACGCAACACGGTAGAACTACTCCCATCCCGGTGCGGCGACAAGGGCGGCCGCGCCGCACCCGTGACCGTGTTCAGCAACATGCCATGGTCCAAACGACGGAAATTTGCCCGCGCCGCACCCGCCACCAAGGCAACCACGCCCTTCGAAGCGCCCTCTTGGAGCGCGAGCCAAATATGACGGCCACCCGTCCCCGAGGACTGACACACCACATGCTCAATCGACAAAGCACCCAACAAGCCCGAAAGCACATCACACTCATCGACGGCTTCCTCCATCAACTCCGCGTCAACGCCATGCTTATCCTTGCCATCAAAGTCAAAACAAAGGACCCGGAATAACCCGGCCTCATCAGCCAGATTCAACGCCCACGGCGTCGTGGGTGCAAGGGGACCGACCCGGTGGATCAGAGGGTAACTATTCTCATCCACACGCCCATACGCGTCGCGCTTCATCACACGAACCTGACCCCGCGGACTCATCCGACGCGTCAAAGCCCACGCATCCCATTTTTCGGAAGACACGCCCACAAAAGTCGAAGAGTCAGGTACTAGGTCAAAAACGTGCACATCGGTTACTATGAGAACACCTCCTCCTCGGAGTGGGTACACAAAAGCCTCCGGTTCATCCGGATCTTTTGATTGGCTCCAACCTCTACCGCCGGCAAGCAAGAGAAGGTTTGAGCTACGAAACTTAGAAGGCCCGTCGCGAAAGCGGCGGGTCTTTTCGTTTAAGCGACGTCTGCGATAGGCAGCTCCATCTGACGAATAAGGATGTTGGTCTTGGGGGCGTACTCCGGCATGCCGAGGTCGTGGGCAAGCAGAATCGCAAGATAGTCGCTCATCGAGATACCGAGCTCATCGACTCGGCCTCGCGCGGCTTCCGCCAGCAGCGAGGAGGGCCGCGTGCCAAGAAGCTCGCGGGCTCCCTTGGACTTCCTTCCACCGTTTGATGTACGCATGGGACTACTCAACCGTTAACCGGTAACAGTTATCTCGACATTGGTTCGGCGTGTCGGACATTAGTCCTCCCGAATGTCTTGATGCTCGTGTCGCGGAGCTTCTGGCGCAGCTGAGATTTGCGGATGATCCAACGGTTAGCGACATGGAACGCGGGAATCTCACCGTTGTGCAGCCAGGTGTAGATCGTTTGCTCTGTTATACCCATGAGCAGCATGAGGCGGCTCCCCTATCCCCGAAAAGAGCCGGAGCGGACTGGGCGTGGGGGAGTGGTTAGCCAAGGAGGTAGGCGACGGTGGCGCCGAGGTCGTCGGCGACTAGTTCGCGGCACGCCCAGAACGTGGTCTTAGCCGGCCTGCGCTTGCTGTCCTCTGGGGCGTCGTCCTGGACGTAGCCGAGCCGGCCTAGGTCTTTCAGCGCTTCATGCACGGAGTTACGAGACATGACGTCTTCGGGAATGAGGTCGAAAAGCTCGGTGTACGTGCGGGATTTTTAAAGAAGAATGCGCAACACGATCGCTCGTGTGGGGGCGGAATAGGCCTCATGGAAACGGTCGACCCGTTCGGGAGCATTGATTCCAGGCATGTCGTTCATTTTGTCGGAACTCCCAACGTTCTGGTGAGGGCGGAAGTAGGCGATGGCGGGGCGTTCATGGCCATATCCAACAAACATGGGCATCACGTTTGAGTGTCGGTGACACATGGTATAAGCGACGTGAACCTCAGTCTGTGTCGGCACTTTGGGGGACACATGTTCAATTTCCCGGTGAAAAGGCAAAAATTATATCCCAAACTTCGAGAATCACCCCCGTTTGGGTGGATTTTCGGCGTGAACATGGGACACTGGAGAGGAGGTCGGGGGACTGCTCTATCTCCCTCGAATATGTAAAAAAACTATTCGAGTAGGAGAATTTATGGCGGACAACAGTCAAGGAAATGAAGGCACTGTTTTCGGCGGCGCGGCACGCGCAAGCCAGTACATCGAAGAGGACACCTGGAAGCGCCCACCAGAGGGGCAGGAACCAGCCGAGGAAACAGCGGAGCTGGACCAGTTCAAAGCCGACATCCCGGCTGTGTCACCACTCGTCGTCATCCCACCGTGGTCATCGGCCGACGCCTTTGCGGAATCGTCCCTGCCGACTGATTCAACATCAGTCCTGTTCGGGGGACCGGCAGCAGCATCGACTGCGACCGACTCGGGAAAGGCCACCACGGGTTTCCGCGGCGCTCTGGCCAGAATGGGGTTCCCGGTCAAGCCGAGCCCGGAGGAAGTGGAGGCCCGCCGTGTTGCGTCGGCGCGTCTGGCGGCTGAGACCGTGGTGCGGCAGGCGACGTGGACGCGCGCCGTTTCCGTCCTGGTGAATAACCCCAAGGGTGGGACGGGGAAGACGCCCACAGCGGTCATCCTCGCAGGTGTCATCGCGTCCATCCGTGGGGGATCAACGGCGGTCCTGGAAGTCTCCGACGATCCGGGAGCGCTGGGCTACCGGGCCGAAGGGAACCCGAAGCTGGGCTTGGGGGAGCTGGTGCACGATATTGACCAGGTCAAGACCGCCGGCCGACTCCACGGCTACACCGCCCCTCAAACGTCGTTCGCTGACGTGATCGCCTCGACCGGACGGCGGGACCGACTGACAGGTGAGGCCGTGATCTCGCTCTGCAAGGTCATCGATGAGTTCTACGGGATCCGCGTGATGGACTCGGGTAACGTCACGACCTCCTCCGCTTTCCAGGGCGCGGTCTCCGTCGCCGATGTGCTCGTCATCCCGGTCATGAACGCCGGGGATTCGGTCCTGGAAGCGATCCAGCTACTCGAGGAACTGCGCGAGGCCGGTGGCCAGCCGCAGCGCCTGGCCGACGCCGCGATCGCGATTCGGCTCACGGATGGCCGCCCTGAAAACAAGGCCGTCAGTGAAGAGGTCGCGCGCCTCCTGAAAGAAGCTGGCGTGACGTCGCTGCACGAAGTCCCCTACGACGCCCACATTGCCCAGCGTCAGCAAATTACCCTCGCCAAGCTCGCTCCCGCGACCCGTGACGCCTTCACGGCCGCCGCGGCGGCCGTCGTCATTTCCCTCAAAAATACGGTCTCGACCGACCGTTGAAAGAGCACACACCAATGAACGACCTGATTTACACCGCCCTCGCGAACCTGCCCCTTTCCGTGGACAACCCTCTCAATGGGTTGATCCCCGATTTCTCGTTCGGAGGAACCCAGTTCACCCAGCTGTGGCAGAAGCTCATCACCGCGATTTGGGGAATCTCGATCCTCATTTCGATCGTGTACCTGGCCCTGGGTTTGGTGAGCATGGCCGGCGCTTCCAGTGACGCCAACCCGAACCCGCAGCAGCACGCTCAGGGCCGCAAGAAAGCACTCTGGGCGGCCGTCTCCCTGGCTGGCCTCGCCGCTCTCGCACTGATCGTGGGCGCGATCCTCACTTTCGTCGGCTAACAGCCCACCCCCTAGGAGGCACAGCATGCGCATGTACACCAAAGCCGGCCGTAGCCGGTGGCCCTATGTCATCGGCGCAGCCGTAGTCGTGGTCGGCGTAGCCGGCGGCATCGCCTACTCGGCCGCCCAGCCGGGCGAGCGAACCGCAGTGGCAACAAGCGAACCGAGCGCATCCGCTCCCGCAACCCCGGGACGCTCCGGCGCGGGCGACGGCGGAGGGGACGTAGCGCCCACTGGCTGCCTCGGCGGCCAGGACCGCACCGCAGACATGGTCCTCGCCGCCCAAAAGTCGGCGAAGCACACCTCATTTGGAGCCGTCGAAGTAGCCACCTCGTTCTATCGCTTCCTGTGGCAATATCCCTACCCGTCGGTCGCGGACAGTGGGACGGTGAGCACCACGGTTATGGCCGATACTGCGACAGACGTATGGAAGGACATTGCGGCGTCTTATGTGGCCGCAGGCAATGATGCTACCCAGGGAGTCGTGCCCGCTGGAACGCCTTTTCACACTTCGACAACGAACGGGCTGTGGCGCGTTACCGAAGATTCCACTGTTGACCGCGTGACCGTGGAGCTTGCGGTCGGATACGTAATTGACGGCGCACTTAGCCCGAGCAAGGTAGCCGGAATTGGTCTTGTTATGGTTTGGCAGAACTCCGCTTGGCATGTCGAGAGCGGCACAGCTGTGGACCAGACCAAGCTGGCCGCTGGCGGCCAGCGATACACGGGCGGCTGCTAGTGAATGTCGTGGGGTTGCTGCCCGCCGCCGCCAAGCCTGAATGCACCTTGGGGACGATTCTTTGCGGTGCACAGAGCATCGGTGGGGCAATCGGTGACATAGCCAATGGTGTGGGGGGTGCTGTTGGTGGTGCTGTGGAAACAGCGAAGGGTTTCGCGAATTTCTGGTCTGACCCGGCTGGTAACTCTTTCAAGATGTTGCAGGACGGCGCTAAGGGCCTGGCTGATGATGTGTTGCCTGCGATCACGCATGCGACCCTGCCTGATTTGACGGCTGATTGGTTTATCAGCTCGTATCGGATCAGTTTTGGCTTGGCCGTGTTCGTGCTTGCTGCTTTGCTCATTCCGCAGTTCGTCCGCACCGCCCGTGGACAGCAGTCGGGCCGGGACCTGGCGGAATCGTTGGGCTTGTACGCGCCACTGTTCCTCGTCGGTGCAGCGTTTGGCCCGGCAGTGGGTGCGGTTCTGGTGAAGTTCTTCGGCGCACTGTCGGACTCGCTCATCAGCTGGGGAGTGAACACGTCCGCGCAAACGATCGTGGACAAGTTCTCCGAGATGTTGAGCCACGACGACAACGGCGCGGGCCTGGCCGGCGGCGCGATCGTCGGAATCATTCTCATGATCTTCATGATCATTGGCCTCTTGATCGTGGTGCTGATCCTCATCGTGCAGCTCATCACACTGTATTTCTCGGGGGTGCTGTTTCCCCTCGGTTTCGTCTGGATCGTTGACCCGACAAAGCGCTCCTTCGGGTTGAAGATCTCCTATCTGTGGTTTGGCATCCTGGCGTCTCACCCGTTGCTGTTCTTCATGCTCGCGATCGCCTATTCGATGGTGTCAAGCACCATCAATGTGTTCGATGGAAACGCCACGCTGCAGCGCACGGTAACGCTGGTGGTGTCGATCCTGTCGCTGTTGATCGCAGGGCTCTCGCCGGTATTGCTGACCAAGTTCGCACCGGTTCTGCCCATGGGCGGCAGTGGCGGGGCTCCTTCCCGCGCCGGCAATATTGGTTCTACTTCTATGCAGCAGGCCGATGCGAGAGTCAGCGACTCTGGGTCTAGCTCACAGTCCGATAGCGGCGGGTCCTCTCGCAGCGGTGGGGCCGACTCCACGTCGTCTCGCGCTGGCATGTCCAGTTCCGGAGCTTCCAGCTCCGGCGGGGCTGGCGTTGAGTCTGAGGAGGCTAGCTCCTCGATCACCGCGGCCACTAGAGGCAGCGCTGCAGGCGGGGCAGCGGCAAGCGGTGGTGCAGCTGCGGGCGGAGCCACCGCGGCCACCGCCGCGGAGGGTGCGGCGGCCGCTGGCGCTGCTGAGTCCTCAACGGGTGTGGGTGCCGCTATCGGCGTCCCGACAATGATCGTGGCCGGCGCTATGGCAGCCGGTAACGCCACGAAGAAGGTCTCTGACTCTGTGGGCGCGGCCGCGGCTGAACCAGTCGATGACCATGAAGACCACTACGGGAAGGACTCGACCTCATGAGTAACACCAAGGACACCGCGATTCGTTACCTCGGCGGCGAGTCTGGCCACCGGTCCTTCTTCGGCGGTACGTCCTCGAAGGGCCGCACGATTGGTTTGGCCGTGTTCGTCGTGGGCGGCATTATCGGCATGGCTTTGACTAGTTCTTTGGTTGTGTTGCTGATCGCTGCCGGCGGTGCCGGGGTGACGATGCTTGTTACCGCGCGCACGCACCGCGGCACCATCCTGCAGCGTCGGGCCAAGAGGTCCCGGTGGCGTTCTCGTCAACGTCTGGGCACGGACGTGTACACGCCGTATGACGATGAGGAGTGGGCCCGGCTGCAGCAGCTCGCCACGGTCGGCACCAAGCCGGAGAAGGCCGCCGCGGCTCGGGCTCTGGCTCAGATGAGGGCGAACCCGGACGGCGCCGACGGGATGGGTTGGCTGCAGTACGCGGCGAACCTGCCGGGTATCGCCTGGCATGCCCCGATTGGGCAGCAGCCCTACCTCTCGGTCGCGTTCAGCGTTTCCGGGCAGCTTCGGGGGATGGAGACCGCACAGGCCCTCGTGCGGGCGTCTGCGGGTTGGGGGCGGTTCTTGGCCCGCCGGGCTTCGCCGTCGTCGCTGATCAGCGACATTCAGCCGCTCACTCGTGTGCTGCCGCCGGACTCGGCGCGGCAGCAGCTCTGGGTGACCAATCGCCTAGAGACCGAGACGACGGAGAACCCGTGGACTCACGCGCAGCGGGAGTCTTTCTACGCGCAGACCAGGTCCTATGACCAGGTCATCCGCCGGGCCAGCGCGGACGCCATGGTGCAGCGGCATTACGTTGTCGTGTCCTGGCCGCTGACTCAGCAGTTCACGGATGCGGCCGCGAAGTTCGGTACGGGTCGTGACGCGTGGCGGGCTCTGATGGACGATGAAATCGGGGCTACCGTGCGCGGTCTGACAGACGCGCGTGAGGGTGACGTGGTCGCGTTGACGGCCAAGCAGACGGCCGCGCTGATTATTCACCAGCAAAACCCGAGCATGCCCATTGACCTGGTGCGCCAGGTCGAACCCACACAGTTCGGGTTGGCCTCGCATGATGAGTTCTCGGCGCATGTGGTCGAGAGCTTCGATCCCACGTTCGTGCACCCGGGCGAGTCAGACGAGAACGCTCCGGCGGTGACTTGGTGGCACCGCACCGCCGCGATCCATGGGGAGAACCTGGCCGTTGCCGGCCGGTCACCGTTGTGGAGCTTGGACCTGCTCATCGGGCGGGAACTCACCTTTGTCCGCACGGTTTCCTTCCACCTGCACTTGGTCCCCGCGGGCCAGGCTAAAGCCGCCGCCCGCGCCGACGTTGTGCGCGATATGGCCGGTGTTGTTGCTGACCAGGAGAAGGGCCGTTTGGTCTCGGACGACTCGACCACCAGAATGTCGGCTGCGCAGCGGCGCGCCGCGGACCTGTCCGCCGGCTCACACCACCACGGCGTTTCCTGGGTCGGTTACATCACCATTTCCGCCGAAAGCCGCGACGAACTCGCGCAAGCCTCACGGCAGCTCGAAGAAGCCTGCTCCACCGGTTTGGGCATCGACCGCCTGGACTGGCAGGACTCCTTTCAAGCCGCCGCTTCTGGCAGCACTTGGCCGATTGGGCGCGGGCTCCGCGCTGACTCGGCGTCCTTCGCAACCCGCTTCATCGGCCGCCTCTCCGGCCGGAGCGAGAAAGAAGCAATCTCATGAGCAACACCCGCATCAAGACCAAGCCGGCCGCATCTGCCGCCGGCGAAAACGTGGCTATGCCGCGCCGGCAGCCGCGCCTGGCCAAGATTCCGTTCCTGAAAATGTTCGTCGCCCCGGAGGCTCTGGCCCCGGCGCTGACCGGTACCGAGAGCGCGGCAACAGGTGGAAGCCATGCGCCGCTAGACGTGACACCGTTCAGCCTGCCCGGCTCCCGGCTGCGCTCATCGCCCTCCGCGGCCGCCCGCGGTTGGTACGCACCCGCCCTCGCCGGGGCACCGACGACGACACGACAGGCGGAGATTTTGAATACGGGCATCATCGGCGCCCCGACCGGGATCGAGGGAGTCGTCAACGGGACAGACAATTTGTCGTCCACGATGATCTGCCACGACGCACCGACCGCATACAACATGACACCTAGGCGCATCACCAGCCCCAACGTTCTGGTGCTCGGCACGGTGGGTTCTGGGAAATCATCATTCACCAAAACGGTGATGGTCATGCGGCCGTTGCTGCTGCGCAATCACCGCGCCGTGGTGTTTGACAAGAAGGACCAGGGCGGCGAGGGCGAATACTCCTCCGTGGCCCGCCGCCTGGGCGCAGAACCGTTGCGGTTCGACCCGGACGGTTCCGGCACCCGCCTGAACCTGATGGACCCCCTGATCGCGCAAGGTACGGGTCTGCAGGGGCAAATGTTGCTGATCAACGCGGTTGCGCGCATCGCGCGCAATGACCTGCCGGCTTCGGAGTGGGAAGAGAAAGCGACCCGCTTCGCCCTGCAGGAATTGTTTATCCAGCGGGACGTGGCCGGCATCACCCGCCCGGCCACCACGGCGGATTTGCTGCCACACCTGGGCGACGTACCGGCGAACCAGCATTTGTCTGACCGTGCGAAGGAACGATTCCACCAGGCTGGTTTGTCGATCCGTTTCGGCCTGGAAAACCTGTTGGAAACCTACGCGGGAGTCTTCGATGGGGAGACCAGCCGAAACGTTGACCTGGCACACAAGCTGACGACCTTCGACGTGTCCCAGCTCCCGGACGACGGCCCTGCGGTGCCCACGGTTATGGCGATCGGCAACATGTGGCTGATGGGCCGGTTGAGGGCCGAGCGCGGGTACATCACCAACGTTGTCTATGAAGAGGGCTGGCACATGATCGGCGGGCCCTCCGCTCGCCTGGTCAAGGCCAACCAGAAGCTCTCCCGGTCCTTGGGTATCTCCAACGTGTTCGTGATGCACAAGGGCACCGACATTCCAGAAGACAGCCCCGGCTACACCGTTGTCCAGGAAGCACAGACGGTTTACGCGTTCCGGCAGGACCGCGACGAGGACGCTAAGTGGGTCACTCAGACGTTCAACTTCGCCGCGGACACCGCGGAGACGCTGATGAAACTGGACGTTGGAAACTGCGTGTTCAAGTACGGTTCCAACCCGGAAACCCACATGTACCACGTCCGCTCCGATTGGGAAATCGACGTGACCAACACCGACGAGGCCATGGCAGCCGGCGCGGCGACAGCGTAACCGGGGGAGGGGGACACTATGGGAAAGCTTGGGGGCGTAGCCCTACTGATCGTACTGGTCTTCGCCTTTACCGGCATCGTGTTCGTCACCGGCGGCGGGAACAACTCCTGCGCGGTAGCGGCCACCATCAGCCCCGCCACGGCGACCGGCCTGAAACCTGTGGCCGGGTATTCCGGCGACCAGCTCATCAACGCCGCCGCGATCATCACTGCGGGCGCGGCCGCGGGCGTGAACGTGAAAGGCCAAACGTTGGCCGTGATGACGGCCATGGGCGAATCAGGCCTCCGCAACATCGACTACGGCGACCTGGCCGGGCCCGATTCCCGGGGCCTGTTCCAACAGCGCGACACCTGGGGCACCCTGGCGCAGCGCCTGAACCCGACCGTGTCGGCCGGTTTCTTTTTCAACGCCTGGTGAAGGTCCCGAACTGGGAGACGGTCACGCCCACCGCGGCAGCTCACGCCGTGCAGATCAACGCAGACCCTGACCACTACACGCCCTACTACGCACCCGCAGAGTCCGTTGTTGCCGCTCTGTTGGGCGGTGACGCGGCCTGCGCCGCGACAGCAGTTACCGGCAGCAATGCGCAGCAGCTCGCGGCCGACCTGGTCGTGAAAATCGACGCGGGTAACATCACCGGGATCGCACCGGACCACCTGAGGGAAATCCGTTGGATCGCCGCGGGTGAGGTGCACGCGAACTGCGGAATCAACCTGGCCATTTTGCAGGTCATCACCATTGCCGTGAACACGTTTGGCAGCGTCGGGATCTCCGACATTAACCGGCTCTGCACCAACCAATACTTGGGCAACACGGACAGCTCCCACTGGGCTAACGGGGGCGGCCACGCCGTGGACTTCTACTCCCTGGACCGCACCCCGACAACGGGCGCGGACGCTAACGCAATCAAGCTCCTGAAAACCCTGCTACCCCTGATGCCTGCGGGCTCCGCCACAGGCCAGGTGCAATGCCGTGCGAAGGCGGGGACCTCGCTGGAACTGGCGGGAGTGCGGCAGTTCGAGGACACCTGCAATCACGTTCACCTGCAGGTCGATCCCGCCTACACCGGCTCACTCAAAGCCGACCCGGCGAAGGCCAGCTCATGATACGAGTCAGCTCGCTCACTTCCTTGGCCATTCCCTCGGCCACGGCCGAGATGATTGCGACCTCCGGGCAGCTGCTCGTGGTGCTGGGCGTGATCGGTGCCGGTGGCGCGGCAATCATGTTCGCAGTCGTCGCGGTTAAGCGCCGCCGCCCGTCTGTTGCGGCCTCTCTGAGAAGCCTGCAACGCGGGACTGTTGCGCTCTTCCTCGGCGCGGTTCTCCTCGCGGCCCTGGGCATTGTGGTGGTGGGCAATGTCTGAGGCAGCTTCCATCGCCAATCTCGCTAACGAAGAGTGGACGATCACCAACACCGTGCACGACGTCGTCACCGTGGACCTGTGGCTGAACGTCGCGCTGCGCCGGCACACCGAGGACCTGGCCGGGATAACCAGCCAGGCCGTGCCGGTTCGCTACCAGCTGGACGGCGTGGACATCGACGCTGACGTGTGCGCCGTGCGCGCAGTCCTGGACTGGCTGCATGAGGCCTACCGGGTTGCGAAAACGTATGACGTGACGACACGGCCGGAGCGCTACGCGCTACTGCAGCGCCTCGCTGAGAGCCGTGTCATGCCCTCAGAAATGGCGGTCATGGTCGGCGTTGACGTGTCGATCGCTGAACGGTTCGTGGGAGCCGACGACGAAGCGCGGATAGCGCGCTCAATCCTGCGCCGACTTAAAACCGCCTAACGAAGGGGTCACCTATGAACGACACCAAAACCAAGTGGCTGACAGCCGGCCTAGGAGCGCTGCTGCTGGGCGGGCTCTATCTCGCGGTCCACGTCGGCGCGGCGATCACGCCGACCGGACACACGTACTCCTGGAACTTCTTTACCCTCCTGGGCGATATGGTCCTCCGGGGTGCACTCTGGCCGCCGGCAGCGACCGGGGCCTCTATCGTCGCCGTGATTCTCGCGCTGATCGTATTCGTGGGGCTCCTGGCCTGGCTGGCTAGGCGGGCCGCGAACAAGCGCGGAAACGCCGCAATCGCGCATATGGCAACCCTCAAGCAGTCCGCGGTACTGCGCGAGAAGGCACGCGCCAAGGAAGCCGCGCAGCTGCACCCGAACGCCGAGTCCCTGCCGGCGGGGCAGAGCGTGGGCCGGCTAATCGGGACGAAGAAATGGGTGCTGCAGGGCTGGCGTGAGCTGGGCGTGTACGTGTTCGGGCCCGGCCGCGGCAAAACGTCCGGCATCGTCATCCGGCACATGATCGAAGCACCCGGAGCGGCGATCATGACCTCAAACAAGGTTGACGGAGTCCGCGAAACCTTGGCCGGCCGGCAAGACCGCGGCCGTGCGTTCATCTTCGACCCCAACCGCATCTACCGGCGGGACTTCACCCCCGATTTTGTGTTCAACCCTCTGGACTACATCGAGAACGCGGCCGACGCGAAAGAGCTGGCCGCGATCTTCGAGGCCTCGACCCGGAAGGCCTCGGACAGGGGCGGTGACGCCCAGTTCGATACCAGCGGCCGGGACTTGCTGGCGTATTTCTTCTTGGCCGCGAAGCTGGAATGCCAGCCTTTGTCGATGGTCTACACCTGGATTGCACGGGGACTGGGCAAGGACGTTCAAGCGATTTTGGAAGAGCACGGCAAGCAGGGGCCGGCGGATGCCATAGCCGGAGTCATGCTGTCACCGGATAAGACCCGGGGCAGCGTGTTCGCCACCGCGCAGCGCATGGCGTCCGCTCTCGCTGATGATGAGCTGCTGCTGTGGACTTCGGCCGAAGGGGTCCGCAGATTCGAGCCGGCGGAATTCATCACCGGCAGTGACACTCTCGTGCTGCTTTCCAAGGACGGTGAAGGTTCCGGCGGTGCCCTGCTGACGGCTCTCGTCCGGGCTATCTGTAAGACCGCGCAGCGGGCCGCCGAAAGCAACGGCGGCCGCCTCACCGTGCCTTTGGTGATGGAGCTGGACGAGTGCGCCAACATCGTGAAGTGGCCCGAGCTTCCGTCGGTGTACTCGTACTACGGTTCGCTCGGGATCATCCTGAACACCTATTTCCAGTCCCGCGCCCAAGGAATCGAAGCGTTCGGCCAGGGCGGCTGGGGCACCCTCTGGGATGCCGCATCCAACCGGGTCTTTGGTGGCGGTGTCCTGGACGACGAATTTCTCAAAACGATCGCCGCATTGATCGGTGAACACGACGAAATCACCTATGGCAGCTCCACCGGCCGTGACGGCGCTATGTCCACCTCGACCAACACCCGGAAAGTGAACACGATGGACGTTGCCGCCCTGGCCGCCCTGCCCCAGTGGCGGGCGATCGTGTTCAACTCCAAGTCCCGCCCCGTCATGGTCCACACCGTGCCGTGGTTCATTGACAAAATCCTCAAGGCGAAGATCGAGGGCGCGGCCGTCCCGGTTGAAGCCCGCGGTCGGGTCGGCGGTGCCCCGTGGCTGACGGCGACGTGACCGGCCTGACCGACGACGAGATAGAAGCGCTCACGGACGACGAGCGCGACACTGGGAACGACGAAACCGCCGAAGGGGCCGGCAATGAAGAGCCCATAGATAACCGGGCCGATTTTTGGACTGGTTCGCGGAGCACTTCCGCACGGTCGAGGTAACCGATAGTCGCGAGTCCGCGCCGTGGTGCCCCGAGTGGTGGCTACACCCGGAAGTAAACGCCCGACTGTGGGCGCTGTTTCTGGCCCACCAGGAAATAGAGACGAGCGAGTCGCTCGGGGCTCTGTCGGATTGGTGGCTACGCCACTGGGACGCCCACCGAGCCGTCCTCTTCAACCCTCAGACCGGCCCGTTCAAAGACTGCTCCCTGACCAAAGGTCATCTGACCCAACGAACCCGCAACACAAACATCGCCGCCATTGCTGCTGTTCTGCCCCCAGACGAATGGCAACCGCCAGTCGGGCAATAGACGAAGGCCCCACAGATGGTGTGTGTCCAGGGGCTACGTTCAATGCCCTGATCCCGGGCGGGAGCCTGATCCGCCCCCGACTGCCGGCCGTCGCGGTCACCCGTTTTCTGCACCTTCACGTTGACGCCCTGCCGGCGCAGTTGCTCGACCCGTTCGGCCGCACGCTTCTGCTGCTACTCCTTCATCCTCTGAGCCGTTGTTTGAGGGGTGGCTTGTGAATTCGCGAAATATCCGACACTAGGGATTGCTAGCCTGATGGCGTGAATCGAGCTCTGACCAGACCCGCGGTCTGAAAGTGTTCTGCAAGACTGGAGTCACGGCCGAGTAATTTTGCGTTCTTACTCGGGGTGCGATGGTTCGTACGGGTCGCGGGCGAGATCCGTTGGTACTGATTACAGCAGGTTGTTAAGTCCTGCAGCGGCGCCAGCCCCAGCCAAGAATAGAAGCGCCAGCGGTGCTCCAGGGGAAAAATAGCAGCCGACGAGTATGAGTGCGCTAATTGCGAAAACGAAGCCAGCCCACGAAGATTTCATTGATCCATTCAATTCTAATTCGCGGTGCGTGTCGTCAAGCGCGGCCGGTCGGAACGAATCCCACCGACCACGCTCAGCTGGCTAGTAGACGAATGCGAACGGCTGTGTTGACTTCTGCAACTCCAACGGGGAGCCAGATGTGCTCACGGAGAGGGCTCCGTATGAAGCCGACACGGAATTCACGGAACCGCCCTCAAAGGCGTCATAGGTGAAAGCGGCCTGGCCGTTGTAACGATTGAGGGGGCAGTTGTCGGCCGTTAGCCAAGCTAGTGCCGCACCAGAGTCGGCTTGGTTTAAAAGCCGCTCTCTTGGTCGTGCACGTTATAAATCGGGCTGTGATTGATGACGTTGGCATCCTTCAGCGAGCCGAGACTCGTTGTGTTACCAGCAGTGTCGTAGGTGACGATATCGAGGTTCGACAGCTGGAGCGGCGAAGACGGTCCTGGCACCGGCGTCCTTCGCTATATTCGGTTCGGAGCTTCCGAGGTACTCGGCTCGGCCGATCAGAACACCACCGGATGGAGGATTACTGAGGATGGGAACCACCCGGATCTGTGAAACTGTTGTCCCCGCGTCGGGCGCGTTGAACGAGCAGCCCGCCACCACGGACACTCCGACACCGAACACGACGCCTAACCTCACGAAACGACGCATGTTCAGACCTCCGCTCGAGTGACGATTCATGGTGTGATCTCAGTTCCCGATGCTCTTACGCAGGGCCGTGGAATACCCGGTGATCCGCCTCTTCCACCCTTGACGCAGTCTTTGGGGTCGGTTCCGCTGCAGGCAAAGAATGCCCGCACGAGGGCGGCATATAGACACTTCAAGGTCGAGGCTCGCACAGTAACTTGTGACGCACCACCGCCGTGGATACTTAGAATCCACGCCTGCAAGGAGTGCAAGCGACAGTCTGGGTCAGCTCCTTGTTGAGCCAACCGAGAATCGCTTCGATTCGAGACATTTCGGGCCTGTTTGTATAGGCGGCGGCATTTGAAAGAGCAGCTGAAGGAGTGGAACATGAAAATGCCCTACGTGAAACGCAGCCGAGCATGGTGGATTGGGTTTCTTGTCCTTAGCGGCGTACTAATTCTGGTGCGTGTCCTTCCGTTCGCTGACGGACAGTTGGGAAGTTTGTCGGCAACGGATTTACTCGGAACAGGGGCTGTCGTAGCGGCAACCTTCGCCGTCCTCTTCATCGCGTACGAAATCATCGCGAAGGCAATGGGTTTGAGTCGGCGTGACGCCGCAACGACTACCGCAATTAGACAAGTGATGCCAAACGCTCTGATCGTATACGCGGCCCAAACTCCGATGTCGAAGCAGGTGCTGGGGGCGCTCAGAGCGGACACGCTCCCGGAGTGGGCACTCGCGATCGCCGTCGACGACTCCGGACTCAGCATCTGGCAATCGTCCTCGGACGATGCGGTTGTGCAATTAATCCACCAGGAATGGCGGACAATTACACAGATGGGTCTGGTTATGGAACAACTGCGCACCGGGACCACGCCTACACTCGAACTTGACTTCACTGTATCGAACGGGCAGAGCGTAGAGATTCGGCTCATCGTGCGGCGTGGCGCGGGATCCGCGATCGGGTTGGGACATGGGGCACGCCTTGAGAGTATTGCCGACAGCTTGGATGTCTGGCGAATAAACGCTGGCCGATGAAATAGATCTCCGCATTCACGGGTGTCCAGTCGCTGTCTCGTGCGCGGTCGCAATGGCTTGATGTGGATGACCGCCTTGAGGCGATGTGGATGATTCTGATGACGGGGATCGGCGCCACAGACAGGAAGGACCGCCTTCCGGACATCCACTCGTTAATCCACGCGTAGGGGATATAGGCCCTGCCCACGTGCCGGCAGCGGTGTGAGACGATGTTGCGCGCAGATAGAAGAGTGCGTGACGATAGCTGAGCAGTGCCGGCGCACTTTTCGGTCTCCGCCCGGAGACGCGAAGACCAAGCGCTACGAGCGAATCCTCTGAAACGGAAACAACGGTGGGCCGACGCAGCCGGCAAGCGCGATGCGCTCCACGACCTTCGTGAGCTCCGTAGGGACTATACGATTTTCGGTGTAACTCCTAACAATGGAGGTGCCTGATGACTGATGTGATTCTTGACGTCGTGGAGGACGAGGCCGTGGCGACGGTGAAGGATGAGGACGTGGTGGATGGCCGGCTCGTGGATCAGTTGGTCGGGCGGGCACGGGAACAGGGGCTCGCGCTGACGGGCGAGAACGGGTTGCTGGGCCAGCTGACGAAGATGGTCCTGGAATCCGCGCTCGAGGGCGAGATCACCGATCACTTCGGCTACGAGAAGCACGAGAGGTCCGGGTCGGCCTCGAATACACGGAACGGGTCCCGGACGAAGACGGTCTTGACGGATATCGGGCCGGTCCCGATCGAGGTGCCGCGGGACCGGGACGGGTCGTTCCAACCGCAGATCGTGCGCAAGCACCAGCGGTGCTGCCTGCGCCAGATACATCGCTCACAAAGGTGTCGAGTTCCTTCTTTTCAGTCGTGGCATCGCTGCCGTTCGCCGCTGTGGTGATGCGATCGAGGCGGTTGATCGCGCCTTCTTTTTGGGCTTGTTCTCAGAGCCTGGTCAGTGTGGTCGTGTCCAGTGTCGTGCCGATCCAAAGTCCCTCGATACGAGGTTTGGGCCGTACCTTGCTAAGCAGCTAATCCGGTCGCCACCGGTTCGCATGAATGCGGCCGAGCCGGACGAAGCTTACCTCGGCAATTTTGGGACCAATCTCGGGACGTGACCTCACGTTAGTCCCTGGGTTACCGCAACGATTTCAGTTGAGTTTCGTACTTCGTTGTTTCACCCTCAGTCGTAACGGCGATGACGTACGTGAGGTAAGGCTTCTTCTTGTCCCATTGCATAAAGTGAGAAGGCATTCCCGACGCGGTCTCGGCGCGAGGATCGTCTGTGGTTTGTGTCCAGCCGTTCGCTGCCAGTGCGTGCGAGTAGAAGGCGAGGACCTCGCGTTGCGTGTGCGTTGTCGTCCCGGATATACCGGTCATGGCCACGTCGCCGCCATCGAGCCCGAATTGAACCCGCCCCGGAACATTATTGGTGCGGACGTCAGTGCTGCCGGGGTAGGTCAATGCGGCTTCGGGTTGTTTGGCCAGACTGTCGATGGATTGTCCGGGCACGCAGCCAGTCAGCAGCAGCAAACACACGCCGACTGCCGTCACCGCGCTCAAAGACCGAGTCGTTCTTGACACCGTTCTCCTTGCCTGCCGCGTCGAGTTGGTCAATTGGGATACTAGGGCACGGTCGGGTCAGGCGCGTTGCTGTCCGAGTTCGAGGGCGCGTTGTCTGGTTGCATGGTCATGTAACGCCACTGGCCCCCGGTGTAGATGAGGCGGAGGTGGGCTGTGACTTCACCGGGAACACCGCTCTTGACGTAGTCGAAGGTGATCGGGGTGAGCGCGAAGTCCGCCCCGGCACTAGTTGTGACGTACGTCGTGGCGCCTGTGGGAGTCAAACCTGTGACGCTGCCGCCGCCGGTAGCACCGATGGTGGCGACGAACTGTTCCCGGGTGAGCCCGTTTCGAAGGCTCGGGTCTCCCAGGTCGTAGAGCGCACCCAGGTCTGTTGCTTTGAGCGCTGTGATGACCGCGGTCAGGGTGGGGCCGGCGTTGCGCGGGGCGGGCGCAGCTTTCAGGGTGAAGTGCTTGCCGTTGATCCACACTTCCACGTTCGCGGTGCGCGCGGTCGGGTCGTCATGACCGATGACTTTGATGGTTGCCGTGCCCGATGCCCCGCTCGGGACGGGTTGGGCGATGTCGCTGGTCAGCACAGCCGAGGCATACTGGGTGCCGGCACCATCGAAGCGGAACTGTTCGTCGTGGGCGCTGTGTGGGTCCAGGGTCGCCGGCTTCGCGGGGACGACGAGTCCCACGCCCGGTGCGCTGAAGTAGAACTGGCCCACTCCAACAGCCGCGGAGTCCAGGTCGATGCGCAGGTACGCGCCGCTGGCTTGGTCACGGAAGCCAACGCTGGGATCGCTGAAATTCACGGCCGCTTCCGCGTGACCGGGAAGGTTGACGACGACCAGTGCTGCCAGGCCGATGACGGCGAGGCCAGTCAAGCCGAAACGAGTGCGTTTTCTCATGATGGTCCTCACGGTTTGCAGTTGTAGGGGGTGCCGTTGGCACGGCCGTTGAGCAGAAGCACCAACTCGTCATCCGCACTGATCGACGCATTGGTCTGGCAGTCATTGACAAGGGTCTGGCCCATGTCAAATCTGACGTTCAGGTGCTGCTCGGGGGCATCGAACATGGCCTGACCCAAGGCGATGGATTCACTGGGCGGATACAAGGGATCCCAGGTGTAGCGGTGCAGTTGAACGAATTCCCAGTTCTGTGCGCCGCGAGGTCCATTGAGAAATTTCTGGCCACCCTCAGCTGACGTGTCGGTTGGTTCGTCTGTGCCGCGGAGCACAACATCGTCGCCCAGTGAGGTGTTGTCGCCGTAATTGAAGCAACCGTAGAGACCAAATACCGGACAGATGGGAGCGACGATTCGAAGGTCACCGTAGGTGTTGAAGAAAGGGATAGGAGGTAAATGAGAGGAATGAGAATTGACCCATCGAAACCATGCGCTGCCCTCCTGCAATTCCTGGCTGGCCGGACGGTTCAGTGGCAGGTGAATCAAATCGCTGATACCCACGATGCCCGAGCTCAGAGGCGGGACTGGAAAAAAACCGCAGAACGAACAAGCAGCGACTTGCCCAATGTTCGCCAGGTAGGACCCCTGCTGAACACCATGGATGAAGGACACGCTATCGATCATCGTCTCCGCAACATGGTCGTTGACGGTTTGAGAGTACGCCAGCATTCCGCGGATGATGCTGCCACCCATGCTGTATCCGACGAGAATCACGGGCTGGTTGCCACTGTCGTGGTATTCCTTCTGGATTTGTTCATCCAGTTTGATCGCATTGATCCCAATGTCACTGGATCCATCACAGTTGGGCGTCCCCGTTGCATCGCTGATGGATATTGGCATGCCCTGCGCACTCGCCGCCTTCGTGAGCACGTCAGCGGGCAGCCCATCGCGACAATCGGGTATCCCAAGGACCGGACTTGCTGGCGCAAGGTCCTCGTAGTAAACAAATCCGACGTACTTCTTGTTCGTAACACGGTCGAACATCGACTTGAAATCCGTCGTTGTAATTCCTGTGGACTCTTCGTTGATGCCGTGCACGTAGATCAGGGTGTGTTGTACGGTGTTGCCTTTCAGCGGGCCTGTGCGTGCGGTCAGTTGTGCGTACTGCAGGGGGCCTTCAAGCGAGAAGTAGGCGGTGGCTCCTGGCTGAAGAGCGGGGTGAAATCAGCCTCGGCCGAGTCGGGCAGGGTCGGACTGGTCACCAGCGAAGTACCGGGACCTTCATAACCAGTGGGTCCGTAGCTGCAGCCGGCATAAGCGCAGAGTCCGTCGCCATCGAATCCCGCCAGGCCAGAGCCTGGTCCCGTGACCGTTACAGCGGCCACTGGCACGGTTGAGTTGTTCACGATGCCCACCAACGTGTCGTCCGCGCCATCGTATGTCCCCACAGAGGTATCTGCGGCGACCGAGACCGAACCATCCTGGTTCACCTGCAACTCAATCCCGCAACTCGATGCATAGTTCACGGCTGGGCACTCAGTGAACGGTGGGCCCCCGGCCGCATGCGCGGCCGCCGTAGGCACCATCATCGCGCCAACGATCAGAGCCGTCGCTGACATGTATGCAGGCAAAGACCAACGCATATTTCCCCCAGAAAGACGATGGTGCGGACGTGATCTTCAGACAGTGCTACCGCAGGCGAGAGCGACCATTCCGGTGGAATTCCGGTCCCCGGCTACTTTTTAGCAGGGAGGTCGGAATGCAAACCAGCCCCCAAACGGGCTGATGATGCAGATCAACACAGCGCGGGTGCCCTTCCGTGTGTCCAGGGGCTACCGTTCGATGCCCTGGTCACGGGCGGGAGCCTGATCCGCCCCCGATTGCCGGCCGCGGTCACTCGCTTTCTGCACCTTCACGTTGACGCCCTGCCGGCGCAGTTGCTCGACCCGGTCGGCCGCACGCTTCTGCTGCTGCTCCTTCATCCTCTGAGCCGTTGATTTAGCATCCGTGGCCTTCTGTGGCGC
Organism: Cryobacterium sp. 10C3; assembly: GCF_034314285.1. Taxonomy (NCBI): domain Bacteria; kingdom Bacillati; phylum Actinomycetota; class Actinomycetes; order Micrococcales; family Microbacteriaceae; genus Cryobacterium; species Cryobacterium sp. 10C3. The sequence goes on along the minus strand of NZ_JAVIWF010000001.1, from coordinate 30,435 downwards.
TTTAACAGCGGTGGTGCCCGGTCGTGCCGCCGCGGCCTGTCGGGCGCGGAGAGCGGCGGCTGTGGCCGCTGCTGCGGCGCGCTGCCGGTCCTCTTCGGTGGCGGCGGGACGTGAGCTGAGAACCTGAGACTTGTGCATGGCCGTGACCCGTTCGGCCAGGTCAGCGCCCACGGGGCGCTGCCGGTAGTCCGCCGGCACTGCGACGGTTTCCTCAGGGTCGATGCGGTACTGGCTGCGGAACACGTAAACCTCGGCGGCCAATTCCGTCCACTGCTGCCGGCGGTCGACGTCGGCGGGAACCTCGCCCAGCCCGGCCGCCCAGGCGGGCTGTTCGGCCGCGATCGTCGCGCCGCGCTCCTCGAGACGGGTGTGTAGGTAGTCGTAGCGTTCGGCCAGGTGTTCGCGCCACTCGGGCGCGGTGTGTTCGGAGTCGATCGCGCGCCGCGGCGCGATCCAAGCCGGCACTACCGGGGCGGCCTTCTCCTGTTCGGCCGGCACGGTGGCCCGGTGGCGGTCGGTGTTGTCGCTGATCCGGGAGGCCAGCACGGCGGCCTGGTCTTGGGCGTTGTTCATGTCGCGTTGCGTCCACGCCTGGCGGATGGTGTCGGCGGGGTCCATGCCGGCGGCCTCGGAATGGCGGAGCGCAGCCTCGACCGCGCCCCAGCTTTCCTGCTCGCGCAGCGTGGTCGCCAGGTCATCGCCAAGTCCCTGGTTGGCGATCTTCGCAAAGCGCAGCACGTCCGCGCGCTCGTGCACGTCGCCGTACTGGTCGATGAGGGTCACCAGGTCATCTACCCGGGCCTGTTCGGCGCGGATAGTCTCGGTGGCCGAGAGCATGCCGTCAGCGTTGCCCGCGATCTGGTCGAGAACATCACTGACCGGCTGGGCGTCGGCGGTCTCCAAATACAGGTGGTTTTCGTGCTTGCCACGGGTCAGTCCCACGTAAACGAGTTCCCGGCTGGTGCTGCTGTCTGCCAGGACGTGGGCGGTGTCGGCGGTCATGCCCTGGGCGCGGTGAATGGTGGACGCGTAGCCCAGTTCAACGGCTCCTGTCACGTAGTCCTTCGGCAGGGTGATCGTGCCCCCGGTGCCCTGGTTGCTGACGGTCAGGGTTCCGTCTCGGTGCGCCTTCACCACAGTCCACAGGTCACCGTTTTTGACGATGTCGCGGCCGCCGCTGACCTTCAACTGCGAGTTGTTCACCCGGGTCACAACCGTGTCGCCCCGGTAGGCGGCCAGGCCGTCCCGCAGCGGCGCTGACTGCGTGCCCGTGACGATTCCCTCACTCATGCGGAACGCCTGAGCGCGGGCGTTCAGCTCGGCCACGGTGCTGTTCTGCTGTGCGAGCATCACCGAGTGCAGGCCGGCTGTGGTGTCCGACTGCCAGGCCGAGAACACTTCCCCGGCCATCCGGTCCACGCTGCCGCCGGCTACGCGATCATTCGTGACGTACCAAGCGAACGGGTCGCCCGTCGTTGCCGGGTCCCGCAAAAGCTTCGTCGCCTCGGCTTCGTCATTGTTGGAGAACCGGTGTAGCTGCTCAAGCTTGACGGAGCCAACTTCGTTCTCCAGGAGGCGCAGCGCGCCGCCGGCCTCGACGGCGGAGAGCTGGCGGTCATCTCCGATGAGGCGGACGTGTGCGCCGTGCAGCTGGGCAATGCGGGTGACCTTGGCCAGGTTGGTGGTGCCGGCCATGCCGGCCTCATCCACCACGATCACATCGCCCGGGTTCAGGTCCACACCCTCGATGCGTTCCGTTTGCTGCAGCAGCTCGGCCAGGCTGCCTTTCTGGAAAGTGAATGAGTGAATCGTCCGGGCGTCGATCCCGATTGCGTCTTTCATCACCGCGGCCGCGGTCGCGGACGGGGCCAAGCCGATCACCTTGCCGCCCTGCGCTTCGACGGCCCGGGCCGCTACGCGCAGCGCCGTGGTCTTACCCGTGCCGGCAGGGCCAGAGCCCACGACAAGGCGTGTACTGCTGGTGGCGAATACCCGGGCAAGCTCGCGCTGGCCGGCGTCGAGGTGCCGGCCTTCCTTCGCCGCAACCTGGTCGAACACGTCCCGGGACACGGGCGCAGCCGTGCGGGTGCGCGCAGCATCCAGCAGTGTGTCCTCAGCGGCCAGGATGCTCCGAGAAGTGAGGAGCTGGCGGCCCTTGTGTTCGTAGACACTCGTGCCGTCGCGGCGGGTGAGGGGCTGGAAAGCGCCGTGCGGTGCCGGCGGCGTGACAGTAATGGAATCGGTGTTCAGAGCGTGCCGTGTGATCTGCTCGACCGTGCCCTCAACAGTGTTGCCGGAGCTGCGTTGTGCCTGAATGTAGCGGCGGGTTTCGGCCTCGATCGTGTGCGGTCCCCACACGGCGTGATGCTCGGACACGGTCTCGACAACCTGGGCGGCCGCCTGCGCCAGGGTGATGTTCTGGGCCGGAGCCTTGGGGGTGCCGTTGTCCCGTGCATGAGCCTGGGCGGCGCTTAGGATCGCTCCCACAGCACGATCCCCTACGAGGATTGCGGCCTGTGCGCGCCAGAGCGTCCGCAGCTCCGACAGTGCCCGGGCGTGGAGCTTCTGCGGCCGAGTGTCCAAGGTGGCCTGCTGTGCCAGGGCAATACGAGCCTTCATGTCCGGGATACGTCCGTGGGTTTCGCGGTACTCGGCTTCGAGTTTGACTATGGCCTCTTTGATCCCGGCCGACCTGGTCGAAAAGCCGGCGGTGAGGCGTTCATCGATCCCGGCGATTTCGATCACGGGGCGTTTGCCCGGGGCGACCTCGCGCAGCTCGGTTGCCAGGTTCAGCCGGTCGGTAACTCTGTCCATCACACGTTGGTTGTAGAACTCCGATGCGGCCACACCCTGACGGTGCAACAGCTTGGAATCGATCGTGCGCCACTTCCCATCCACGCCTTTGACCTTGTTCGCAACCACCAAGTGATCGTGCAGCTGCGGGTCACCGTTGCGGGAATCGTAGTGTCGGAACCTTGTTGCGATTAGGCCGCCTTCAACGTCGATCTGGGCGACACCGTTAGTGCCGGCGCGGGTGGCGATTGCTTCGCGTTCGAGGTAGCCGACGGTGTCACTGATCGCGGCCTCATGCTCCTCCTCGATCGCCTTCCGGGTCTCGTTATCGCCCAGCGCCCAGAGCGTTGACACACTCTTAGCCGGCGAAAAGACCAGGTCGAATCCGGCCACGGCCTGCTGTGTCGGGCGGGTGGCCGCGGTAATGAACCGGCCCAACTCTTCCTTGTCTGCCGGCTGCCGGCCCTTGGCCGTGCGGAACGCCTGCGCGCCCTCGCGGACCCGGATCACGCGGCGTTCTTCCGCGTTAGGTTCGCGGTGATTGATACGGGTGAAGTCGCCGTAGCCCGTTTCGATCTGCTCGCGGAGGTCGGTAGTTCCCTGCTTGTACGAATAATAAGCGCGGCCCAGCTTGGCCAGCTCCATCGCCTCGGCAGCGGTCTTACCCTGAGCTTGGGCTGCGGCAATGATCTGCTCCGCATCCGGGTGCAAACCCTCACCAAAGAGGGCCTTCATCTGCTCCTCCGTGACAGCACCTGAAACGCCCAGAGCGGCCAATCCTGAACCCACCCAGACGCCGGGAGGGTTGCCCTCGATGGTGTAGTAGTCGCCCAGCTCCTGGCCCGCCTCGCGCTTCACATCACCGCTGGCAGTCTCGCTGATGTAGTACGCATACCCGTCTCCCGCGGAAAGGATATGCACAGTCATCATGGGGGTCAGCCTACCTCGTTGATTACTAATGCCAGAGGTGTGACAGATTGAGTGACGAAGAATGAGGAGTGAATGTGGCCAGGATCGTCAGAGACTGCGTCTGTGCTTTGAGACCGCTGGGAGTGCACGGAGCCGACGAGGAACGAGGACAGCGCAGTGAACGCGGTCGATAAGCAACAGACGAGCGCTCCGCTTTTCCCGACCTCGCCCCGTGTGGTCCGACCCCTTCCCTGCTGCGCCGCTTGTGCGCCCGCGGAGCGTGCCCGTGATGGTCGGGCTGGCGACTCCGTAAATAGCGCAACGGGCCAGAAGCTGCTTGACTTTCGACATGACTGAACTCGACCACGGCATCGAACCGCACGCCCCCGGCCACGCCGAACGGCTCAACTGGCTGCGCGCCGGTGTGCTCGGCGCGAATGACGGTATCGTCTCCGTCGCCGCACTCGTCGTCGGTGTGGCCGCGGCCACCCCGGATTCCGCGGCGATCCTGATCGCGGGCGTCGCGAGCCTGCTCGCTGGGGCGATCTCGATGGCCCTCGGCGAATACGTCTCGGTGAGCAGCCAACGCGACACCGAGCGCACCCTGATCGCCAAGGAACGCTGGGAGCTTGCCAACGTGCCAGAGCAAGAGCTCGCCGAGCTTGCGCACATGTACCAAGCGAAGGGGCTCAGCGCGGAGACGGCCCGGCGCGTCGCCGACGAGCTCACCGCGCACGACGCCCTCGCCGCGCATCTCGAGGTCGAGTTACACATCGGCACCGAAGAACTCCCCAACCCGTGGCATGCGGCGTTCGCCTCCGCCCTCGCGTTCACGGTCGGCGCGATCCTGCCGCTGCTCGCTGTGCTGCTGCCACCGCCGGCGTGGCGCCTGCCCGCAACGTTCCTCGCCGTCACGGTTGCCCTTGTGATCACCGGCTGGCTGAGCTCCTACCTCGGCGGCAGTCCCCGCGGCCGCGCGATCGCCCGGGTGCTCATCGGCGGCCTACTCGCCCTCGGCGTGACGTGGGCGATCGGCGGTTTGATCGGCACGGCGGTCTGACCGTAGTAGGAGGCCCACCGGCAGCAAAGGCCGGACGCACCACCCTGGCCGCCACCAGAAACCTCAGATCACGCCCGAGCGAGCCCACTCAACCGTCAGGCCCGGGCACCGCGACCCAACCGTTAGCCTCACGCCATGAGATGGCAGTACTGCGAGTAGCCGCATGTCTTCCCCAACCCGCCAACGCCGACGTACTTCCACCAGGCCTGCTGCAACGTGACGTTCCGGTTGGCTTTCATCGACCGCAGTACTGCTTTGAAGTCAGGTGGTTCATACTCGTCGAACATGCGTTGGCGTTCGTCCGGGAACCTCGCCTGAACGGCGGATTCGGTCGTTGGCTCCGCAAGCGCAGCCGTGAGGTCTCTCGGGGCGACGGTCTTCTTGACCACTGATACGTCCCGCCGCGAACACCCCGCTGCCTCGACGATGTCGTTATAGCTGCGCCCTTCAAAGAGGAGCTCCATGGTTTCGGTAGTTGCTCACACTGGCCCGGTTCTAGTTCGAAACGGCGACACCGACGTGCCACCACTTCGATCAGGAGACCGCAGACCCGGACGCAGTACCAACTACCCAGAAGAAGTGGTTAATACCTGCCCGGACTATCAGTACCGCCAAGGGCTACTCGCCAACAGCGACCGGGGCGCCGAAGAGCGCTTGTCCGCGAATGACTCCATGGCTCCCAATCGCTCTAAGGAGGATGATGAGCGTCGTGGCAGTCGAACCAACGAGCGTCGCAACCAACTTCTTCCAGCCGCGCCAACTCTTTGAGAACCAGATCAAGACAATTCCGCTGCCGCCAGCCCCCGATAGGAACGAGAAGTCCACCGAACGCCTCTGCAGCGATAAGTGCCGGGTCACCGAGCCCCGGCGACGCCGACACCCAACTTTGCCCGAACGAATCCGAGCGGGACTTCCTGCCGGGCTCGCCGTGCGAGGTCGTTTCGGCTCATGGACGTGGATGGAATGTCCGAGGCGAGGCGTTTGGACACCCGGCTGGCAAGCTCTATAGCCGAGATTCCCAGGCTGGTCTCAAATTCGGCAAGGGCGGGGCTCTGTCAAAGCATGGTTCGTGTTCGACTGACGTGACGTGTCCGAGTTTCAAGTGGCGGAGGAGGCCGTTGTAGAAGGTTTAAGGTAGTCGAACTGAACCGGCCCGGGTTTCATGTCGTCGTTTTGTTGTCGGCTTCGTTCGACTGTGCGCCAAGATTTCGCGGAACTGGTTTGCCGTGGCATCGCGCTAGGTGAGCAATCTTTCTGGCAACGATCAGGCCGAATTCCGGAAGCGAGTCATCCCGTCACTCATCCAGCGGGGCTGAACCGGATCGCCCTCGTTCTGAAGCGCGCGTCCCGTTGCGGTTTTCAAAACGGTTATCAAAACGAGACAATCCGTTTCAATCCTGGCGTGACAGGCGATGCAGTGCGGGGAGTATGGTGATCACGGTTGGTGTGACCGTTCACACTTGAAGTGACGACGCAAGAACCAACCGATATACCGGTCGGCTTCTTTTGCTGCCGGCACGGGAACGGCGATTTTTTCTGCTACCCATTTTTTGCGTCAGCACTGTAGGACAAAGGAGTCGAATTGTGGGCACAGGTGCCGCTTGTCGTGAATGTGCGGAGCGTGCTGCGGGTCCCGGCTCTTTCGGCGCAGATCATTTTGGTCGTTGTCTGGCTGAGGGCGCTATCTCGCCAATGGCCCTCCACCGCTTGGCGCCGCCTTCAACTTGTGCAGTAGGGACCGCGCCGGCGGTCGCCGACCTGTCGGCCGGGAGCGTTTTTGCGACTCCCGGCGGCTGCCCGAGCGTGACGCTGCCCGGTGCCGCCTCACTCGTCGATCACGTCCAACGCCGGACGTCATCAGGATCACCTGAATCAAGGAGCACAATAATGTCCATTGAACGGCGTGCGGCGCGCGAGCCCGTCATCCTGGAGATGCGCTCGATTACGAAAGAGTTTCCCGGGGTTAAGGCGTTGTCCGATGTGTCGCTCACGGTGACGGCGGGGGAGATCCATGCGATCTGCGGTGAGAACGGGGCGGGCAAGTCGACCCTGATGAAGGTGCTCTCGGGCGTTTACCCGTATGGCACCTACAGCGGAGACATCGTGTTCCAGGGGAAGGACGTCCATTTCAAGGACATTCGCTCCAGCGAGGCGGCTGGCATCGCGATTATCCACCAGGAACTCGCGCTCATCCCTGAACTCTCGATCACCGAGAACATCTTCCTCGGCAATGAGCCCACCAGATGGGGCGCCATCGACTGGATCAAGGCCAAGAAGACCGCTCTGGAGCTCCTTGCCCGGGTCGGCCTGCGCGATGACCCTGACACCCTGATCAAGAACATCGGCGTAGGTAAACAACAATTGGTTGAGATCGCCAAGGCGCTCAACAAGTCGGTCAAGGTCCTGATTCTGGACGAGCCGACGGCGGCCCTCAACGAAGCGGACTCTCAGCATCTCCTTGACTTGATTCGGGGGCTCAAAGGCAAGGGCATCAGTTCCATCATGATCTCGCACAAGCTGAACGAGATCGAGCAGGTCGCCGATTCCATCACCATCATTCGCGACGGCAAGACCATCGAAACACTCGACGTCGTCAACGACGGCGTCAACGAGGACCGAATCATTCGTGGCATGGTCGGCCGGAGCCTCGAAAGCCGGTTCCCGGAGCACACCCCCGACATTGGCGAGGTGTTCTTCGAGGTACGCGACTGGAATGTGCAACACCCGCAGGTACCCGAGCGGATGGTCGTGAAGAACTCGAGCCTTACTGTTCGCCGGGGCGAGATTGTCGGCATTGCCGGCCTGATGGGTGCCGGGCGAACGGAGCTTGCGATGAGTATCTTCGGCCGCTCCTACGGCAACTACTTGTCAGGCCGCCTATTCAAGGACGGCGTGGAAATCGAGCTCCGCAGCGTTTCGGATGCCATTGACCACGGTCTTGCCTACGTGAGTGAGGATCGCAAGGCGTTGGGTTTGAACCTGCTCGATGACGTGAAACGGTCGATCGTGTCCGCGAAGCTGTCTAAGATCTCCCGCGGGCCTGTTGTCAACGACGAGAAGGAATACGCAATCGCGGAAAGCTTCCGCACGAGCCTACGAATCAAAACGTCGAGCGTGGACGCGGGTGTGAACAAGCTCTCGGGCGGCAACCAGCAGAAAGTCGTGCTGGCTAAGTGGATGTTCACCGATCCGGACCTTTTGATCCTCGACGAGCCGACCCGGGGCATCGATGTCGGCGCGAAGTACGAGATTTACGGCATCATCCAGAAACTGGCCTCCCAGGGTAAGGGAGTGGTGCTCATCTCCTCGGAGCTGCCCGAGCTGCTGGGCCTCGCCGACCGCATTTACACGGTCTTCGAGGGAGCAATCACCAATTGCATCCTCGCGGCGGAGGCCGACCCCGAAACCCTGATGAAGAGCATGACCAGCGCCCGAAAGAAGGCCTACAGCAAATGAGCCAGCAGTTGAATACCGAAAAGAACACGAGCGGCGGGATCCGCGACCTGCGGAGAATGTTCGGCGGCGGCAGGTCCAGTCTGCGCCAGTTCGGGATCCTGTTCAGCCTGATCGCGATCATCGTGCTGTTCCAATACCTGACGCACGGCCTGACACTGTCTTCGGGCAACCTGATCAACCTCGTTAGCCAGTATTCCTACATCCTGATCCTCGCGATCGGCATGGTGATGGTCATCATCGCGGGCCACATTGACCTCTCTGTCGGGTCCGTTGCGGCTTTCGCCGGCATCGTCGTGGCGACCTCAATGCAGGACTGGCACTTCCCTTGGCCGGTTGCCATCGTGTTCGGCCTCGTCGTTGGTGCCCTAATTGGGGCGTGGCAAGGTTTCTGGGTTGCCTATATCGGCGTGCCGGCCTTCATCGTCACCCTCGCCGGGATGCTCATATTCCGAGGCGGTAACCAACTCATCGGCAACGCGAACACGGTCCCCGTCCCAGAAGGCTTCACCGTCATCGGTGCCGGATATCTCCCGGAGGTGGGCCCGTACACGGGGTACAACAACCTCACGCTTCTGCTCGGACTGATCATCGTGATCGCCGTGGTCATGTCTGAGTGGCGCAGCCGAAAGGTGCAGCGGATCATGGGCTCTAGCCCCGCCCCACTCTGGGTGAGCGCGGTAAAGGTCGTACTCCTCAGCAGCGTCGTCGTATATGCGACGGTACTGTTCGCGGGTGGGCGCACCGGAACGAGCTTCCCCGTTTCAGGAATCATCCTCGGAGTACTCGTGTTGTTCTACGCCTTCGTGACGAAGAACACGATCTTCGGACGCCACATCTACGCCGTCGGCGGAAACAAGCTCGCGGCCGAACTCTCCGGCGTCAAGTCCCGCCGGGTCAACTTTCTCGTCATGATGAACATGTCGATCCTCGCGGCCCTGGCCGGGATGATCTTCGTAGCCCGCTCGGTCGCCTCTGGTCCACAGGACGGCCTCAGCTGGGAACTCGACGCGATCGCCGCGGTCTTCATCGGAGGCGCCGCCGTGTCCGGCGGCATCGGCACCGTGACCGGTTCCATCGTCGGTGGGCTCGTGATGGCTGTGCTTAACAACGGCCTGCAACTGCTTGGTGTCGGCGCGGACCGCGTACAGATCATCAAGGGCCTCGTACTCCTGGTCGCAGTGGGAGTGGACGTCTTGAACAAGAGCCAAGGCCGACCATCAATCATTGGACTCCTCACCCGCAACCGCAAGACAAATGAGTTCCCGCCCGAACCACCCCTCGTTGTGCCCGGATCTGGAACACCAGACACCGCGAGGCCCACGGCGACCCTGTCGTCGTGACCTCGGCCGCGCCCTCTCCCCACACCTTCACCACCCTGCCCAACACCACTGAGAAGAAAGCGAAACACACATGAAAAAACTCCTCGCGACCACAGCAATAGCCGCGGTGGCACTGATGGCACTCTCCGGGTGTTCCACCCGGAGCGACACGAGCAGCGGATCGACGGCTGCAGCGGCCGGCTTCGCCGCTGACTCGTTGATCGGAGTCGCCCTTCCGTCAAAGACGTCGGAGAACTGGGTCCTCGCTGGCGGACTCTTCGAAGACGGTCTCAAGTCTGCGGGCTTCACAGGGGACGTGCAGTATGCGGGCGCGTCCACCACGGTCAAGGACCAGCAAGACCAGATCTCCGCGATGGTCACCAAGGGCGCCAAGGTGATCATCATCGGCGCGGCCGACGGCGGCCAGCTCAGCACCCAGGTCAAGGCAGCCCACGACGCCGGCGCGATCGTGATCGCCTACGACCGGCTCATCCTGAACACCGCCGACGTGGACTACTACGTCGCCTACGACAACTTCAAGGTGGGCGCCCTCCAGGGCCAGGCACTGATCGATGGGCTCAAGGCCAAAAAGGCGAGCGGCCCGTACAACATCGAACTGTTCTCAGGCTCCTCCGACGACGCCAACTCAGCAGTCTTCTTCAAGGGCGCGATGAGCGTCCTCCAGCCAAAGATCGATGACGGCACCCTCGTCGTCGGCTCGGGCCAGGTCGACATCAAGCAGACGGCGACTGCGGCTTGGAAGGCCGAGAACGCGCAGAGCCGGATGGACTCTCTCCTGACCAGCACCTACGGAACCAAGACGATCGATGGAGTTCTCTCACCCAACGACACGCTCGCACGGGCAATCATCACCTCGGTGAAGTCCTCCGGTAAGCCCATTCCTGTGGTCACGGGTCAGGACTCTGAAGCGGAGTCAGTCAAGTCGATCATGGCGGGCGAACAGTACTCAACAATCAACAAGGACACTCGCGTGCTCGTCACCCAAGCGATCACCATGGCCCAGAAGCTCCAGAAGGGCGAAACCCCCGAGGTCAACGACACCAAGTCCTACGACAACGGAAAGAAGGTCGTTCCCGCCTACCTGCTCCCGCCCGTCATCGTGACCAAGGCCAACGCGGCAGAGGCCTACGCGAACGACCCGAAACTCGCACCGCTCACCAAATAATCCCATAACCGCTGCAGCATCCAACGGCATCAGGGCCGGCCTCACACGAGGTCGGCCCTGACGCATGCACGCCCTCGCCGGCACTCACAGGTGACATCGATTCTCGGTCAGATCGGCGGTCACGATCGGCGGAATACTCGCCGACTACAGCTCGGAACCTGCCGGCTGCAGGCCTTCTCGTGACCTACGCAAAGACGGCGCGTTCAGCGTTTCTCTCACGCGAAAGATCTGGTCGTATGCGGTGAGGCATCGTTTGTTGGGGTTCCGAGGAGCCAGTTGTGCCAGATTCCTGCGGCAAGGGCGAGGAGGCGACCGGCAACGCGGGAATAGACGCCGGGGACGGTGCGTCCACCGTGGTCCTCGAGGGTGAGTTTTCCCGTGAGGGTGTCGAAGAAGGACACGACCCATTGGCGGATTCCGTCGAGCTTCCCGAAGCGTTTTTTCTCGCCCGTGCGCTATTTTATAAGGCCTTCTATGACCGAGTAAACGATTCGTTTACTCAGCGCTATATTGTTTTAGTCATGGAACTTGCGACGAACCCTTTCAAGCCCGGCGCGGGACGGGTGCCACCGGTCCTTGCCGGCCGGTCAGATCTACTCCGTGAATTCCGCAACCGGCTCTACCAGGCGCGGGAAACGGGGGAGGGGGAACGACCCTGGATCCTCTCCGGGCTCCGCGGAGTGGGGAAGACCGTCTTGCTCAACCAGCTCGGACGCGATGCAGCCGAACTCAAGCTGGTTTTTGTGAAGGTCGAAGCCTCGAGCAGTAAGCCGCTGGCCGTCGCGTTGGCCAAGGAACTCCACCTCGCACTTCGACGAATCCTCTCAAGCTCTGACCGCGCAAAAGCGCTCTGGTCCAAGGCCGCCAGCGTGCTGCGTTCCTTCCAAGTGCGTGTCGACCCGTCAGGGACCTACTCCTTCACTGTCGACGTCGAACCTGAGCCTGGCGTGGCTGATAGCGGCGATCTCGCCGTCGATCTCCAAGAGCTCTTAGAAACCATTGGCCTCGCTGCGCGTGAGGCCAACACGGTCATTTTGCTGGCCGTCGACGAGCTCCAAGAAGCCTCATTCGAGGACCTCGCTGCGCTCAACGTGGCCCTGCACAATCTCGGCCAAGATGTCTTCCCCGTCCCCGTCGTCTTCGTTGGAGCAGGGTTGCCGTCCCTGCCTGCCGTGCTCGCCGATGCAACCAGCTACGCGGAACGCCTCTATGACTATCGCCAGATCGGGTTGCTCGACACCGCCGCAACCTCTGACGCCCTCACCGCCCCGACCCGAGCCAACGGAGTCGACTGGGAGCCTGACGCCCTGGATGCAGCGGCGACAGCAACCGGGGGATACCCCTACTTCATCCAAGCCTGCGGAAGCCATGTCTGGGCCGTGCGAGCCACGGACACCATTACTCTTCAAGACGCCCAAATCGGCATCGAGTCAGCGCGAACTGAGGTCGAGCAGGGTCTCTACCAATCGAGATGGGAGCGGGCTACCCCGACACAGCGGGCCTTCATGTCCGCAATGGCCACCGACAACGACGCCCCCTCATCAATGGCCGAACTCGTGACCCGTTTGCGGAAGAAACGCACTACGGACCTCTCCGTCAATCGCCGAGACTTGATACGGAGCGGACACATCTACACGCCCGAACGCGGTTTCGTCGCATTCACCGTGCCCGGCATGGCCGACTTCATCACCAGACAAGGCCAATAGCCCGCCAGGCACCCGCGTCGACATCGGCACCTACCCGTGAGCAATGAACGACCGTGCCGCAGCGACCACGATCGGCCCGACTACAACCAACGGCTCACCACGCAACAAGGCCGCCGGAGACTTGTCACCCAACTCCGGATTCACCCCTTGGAACCACGCCTGGACAATCGTCGCGCTCTCTCGTTCACTCAAAATGCCGGCCACATAAAAAGAGGTACGCAACCGCTGGACGACGTCCGCGCCAGGTGCACGGGAACCGTCCGCCCATTCACGAACAGAGCGCGTGTTCGACACCCGGCCCAGATAAGCGACGAGCTGGGCACCGAGGAGCTCGCGGAGACCCGTGACAATCCCGCCGGTATCCAGCCGCACAGAGTCCTCGTACGCGCGATGACCCGGCTGCGCAGCGGAGACAGGGATGCTCATACCCACAATTCTTCCGCATCACACACCCGATAGCAAGAATCACTAGTGTATCAACGGGTAATATCACAGGTAAAATAACACCCAATATGACCGATAATGGTTATTATGTCAGTTTTGGAAGCCGACATCTTCGCATTGGACGCGTCCCCCGCGGATTGGACTCGACGACGATCCAAGACGTCGCGGCGTGGATCGAGGACCGTTACAACCGTCGGCGGCACTCCTCGATCGAGCATGTCACCCCGGTGGACTTCGAGATGCAATTCTCATCACAGGTTGCAGAGATCCAACTCGCCGCTTAACCCGTGTCCACTCTCGGGGGTCAAGACCAGGCAGGGAAGAACGACCCCTGGCGCAGCTTGGGGATCTTCAGGTTGAGGTCCCCGGCCGTCGTCGTCAAGACGCGCGGGCGGGTCCCGTTGCGCTGGGTGGTGCGCTCATCGGAGCGTTCGAACCGGTCGGCACCGATGTGGGCGGTGGCCTCCGCGTCGATGAGTTCTTGATAGAGCGTTTCGGTCACCATCCGGATTCGATCGGTGACGTTGGTGAGCTTGAGTTCCGAGAGGAGCGCGAGCAGGGCAGACTGGTCTAGAGCCGTCTCTAATGGTTAGTAGCTGGCCTGGGGCTGGCTGGCAAGCTGGTATCGGCCTTTCCCAACGTGACTCAAGAGCCATCTGTCCCGCGCAAGCGGTGGCTTTCACACGACCTGTCCGCTGGGCTAGGTCGGTGCCGGCCTGACCCGTTTCGATGGCTTCATAGAAGGTTGTCCACCCACGCTCCGGCGGGGGTGTGACTCATTAGAGATCTGCCTCGCGACGATTCTCCCAGGCCCGGATAACGAACCATTTACCGTAAGAAGACACTTCGTGAGCACCGTGGCTGACACATACAAATACGTCATCGGCGTGGATACCCACGCCAAAACGCACACCTACGCAGTCGTCGCTGCCGCTACTGGCGCAGTCATTGACACCGCTTCATTTCCCACCACCGACGCTGGCACCGCCCGCGCGATCGCATGGATTGAGCGACGCTCGGATGGGCAGCAGCTTGCCGCTGTCGAGGGCACCGGCTCCTACGGAGCCACCGTGACTCGCGCTCTCACCACCGCGGGGATCCGCGTCTGCGAGGTCAAACCACCCAAACGGCAGGCCCGGGATGGTCACGGCAAAACCGACCAAATCGATGCCGTGGCTGCCGCCCGCACCGCGCTTGGCACCGATGCAACCGCGCTGATTCTGCCGCGCGCCGACGGGCTTCGCAGCGCCCTTCGAGTTCTGCTCGTCGCGAGACACAGTATCGATTCCCAACGCACCAGCGACCGCAGCGACCGCAACGCGCTCCTGCGGATAATCAACCTGGGCCTCGACGTCCGCGCACCCCTGACCAACACTCAAGTCGACATCATCGCCGCATGGCGCGATCGCTCCAGCGATGACACTGCCGCTGCCGTCGCCCGATCTGAAGCCCGCAGGCTCGCCTCCGCGATCCACCAGCGCACTCGCGAGTTGGAAACGAATCACGCGGCCCTGTCAAAGCACGTCGACGAACTCGCTCCAGGCATCCAGGACATCCCCGGTGTCGGACCGTTCACGGCCGCTATCATCCTGACCGCTTATTCCCACCAAGGCAGAGTGCGCTCGGAAGCCGCCTTCGCGGCGTTGGCGGGCGTTAGCCCAATTCCGGCATCATCGGGAAATACGACCCGGCATCGCCTCAACCGCCACGGCGACCGTCAACTGAACCGAGCGCTCCACATCATCGCCCGCTGCCGCATGATCACCGACCCCACGACGAAAAGCTACGTTGACAGAAGAACCGCCGAAGGCAAGACCCGGCGAGAGATCCACCGCTGCCTCAAACGATTCATCGCCCGCAGCATCTATCGCTCACTGGCGACCCTTACTGCTTGACTTCAACCATAGAAGGGTCGTGTGACGTGTCTTTCTGTGAGGAACTTTGAACGGTTCTCACTGACCATCGCACGGTGGTTTCCTACGTTGTGAATCCAACGATCGAAACCCGGGAACTACACCACTCGAGAGGACGCAACCGTTGTTAATCCAACGCTCGAAACCCGGGAACTACACCACTCGAGAGGACGCAACCCTAACGGTTGCTTCTTACCGGCTGGCCTTCAAGCTTAGTGAGAACGGGCCGCACCCCCGAAGGAATGCGGCCCCTTTCTACCTAGATGCGGAAAGCCCGACCACAGTTACCGCAATTGAGGGTCCATGCCGCTCAGCGGTGGGCAATGGAGGCTCGAAAGCGGCTGGATTCTTGGTAAATAGCGCAGCTGACCAACACTTTTCCAAAGTGCCCCTGGAGGGACTCGAACCCTAAAAACGTCCCAATCGCCGAGCGGGAGTGGCCCAAACACCCCGGAAAGTCAAGGGTTTTTGATGACTACAGCTGCATACGATCTAGGTCGTTTGCCCACGAGTGTGGGCAAAGTGTGGGCAAGCAGATACATCCCAGTATCCATATAAATACAGATACATGTTTCCATATTTATGTAAAACCTGCGAGCATGATGCTATGAAGAATGTGGAGATAGTCTGGCGCACTTCTGGCCGACGCCGCGCTGGACGGCCGGCGAGACTGGAACAGCATCGGGGACATCGCTGAAGCATCGTCGGTCGCGCCGTCGACCACTCATCAAGCTCTCGGGCGACTCGTCGACATCGGTGCCGTCCGCCCAAACTCGCGTCGCGGCTACACCGTCGTCTCGCCCGAGAAGCTCCTCGAAGCCTTCGCGGCTCACCGCAACTTGCGTGCTGACACCATGGTCTCAACCACCCTTCCCGCCGCCCAAACGTTGCTCGACGACGTCGAAGAGGCCTACGCGCTCAGCGGCAGCAGCGCCGCGGTGCACCATCTCGGCGGACGCAACACCGTCGCCGATCTCGGCCGGCGCATCGTCTACACAGCCCGCGCGCTGTCCCAAGCCGACTTTCCTGTGGGAGACGAGGTGATCATCCTCAGCGAAGATCCACTGGCCGCACGCACCTGGAAGTCCGGATACGCCAGCCTCGCGCAGACCTACGCCGATCTATGGGCAAGCCCGGGCTGGCAGGCAGCAGAGTTCACCCGTGCGCTGAAGGCCAAGCTATTCGCGGACGCGGATTGGGAGCAGCGAACCAGTGCCTAACCTCTACGAAGACGAGCACGGAGTTATCCGTGCTCTGGTCGACCGACTCGGTCATGACCTCGAGCCGTCGATCCTCATCGGCGGCTGGGCGGCATTCGTGCGCGTCGGCGGGGAGATCAGCCTCGACATTGACCTGATCACCTCGCAGGACAGTCGCCACAAACTCGAGCAGTTGATGGCGGACCTCTCCCCCAGCAACAACCACCAGGGGCGAAAACTGCGCGCGACGATCGACAACGTGCACCTCGACATCTACCTCCCGTACGAATCCCAACTCGGCGGCAAGCTACGCCTCAAAGTCGAAGTACTCGCCGAATACCCCGACGAGCTCTCGTTCGAAAAGTGGACACTGCTGCGACTCGAAGCTCACATCGCCACCAAGATGGCGGCACTCCTTGACCACCATTTCTCGGAGAAGGGCCAGAAGGATGCCCGCGAGATTCTCGCGCTGCTGAAGCTCGACGGTGTCGACCCCGCGGTTGCGGCTGAAGTACTTCATCGAGCATCGACAGTGAGCATCGACGATCTGCCAACGATGATCGGTGAAGCTTTCGACCTGATCGGCAACATCAGCCGGCTAACGAAGGCGGACCAGAAACTCATCGGCTCGGTAAAAAATCATGGGTGAACGAGCTAACACAGCGCGCAGTGCGTCCGCAGGAACTACGTCCGTCCCTATAGGTTCTGCTGCCGGTTTGGCCACGGTGTCAACTAGATCGACAGCAGACCCTGTCATGAGGTAGAGGGCGGCGGCGGCCCGGTGGAACCCCGGATGACTAGAGATGGTTCGAGCGAGATGTTGCGGGGCCGTTCCCCCTCCACCAGGCGCGCCAGTTCCTGAAACGCCTGCGCGCCAGTTTCTATGAAATCCTGGTGAATCGTGGTGAGCGTAGGCGTGAAATGCTGCGCGTCGGGGATGTCATCGAATCCGACCACGCTGAAGTCGCGAGGCGCGTAGAGACCTGCATCCGAGTACGCGTGCATGACGCCAAGCGCCATCTGATCGTTGGCACAAAAGATCGCGGTCACGCCCACATGCCGCATCAGTTCTTGCCCCGCACGGTAGCCGCTCGCGGAGCTGAAGTCGCCGTGCAGGTGCCGCTCGAGAGACTGGCCTCGCTGATATAAGGCGCTTTCGATACCCGTCAGCCTTTCGCCGGCATAGCCCTCATCGGCAGGCCCGTCGACGAAGGCGATACGACGGTGGCCGAGGTCAAGGAGGTGCTCACCCGCGAGGACGCCACCATGTACGCCATCAGTTCCCACGCTCGAGATCCCCGCAGCGGGGTTCCGTGACATCTCGACGACAGGAAGGGTTGCGGCGATCTTCTGCGGCGCGGAGTAGCGTTGAGACATCGGCGACGCAAGGATGATTCCTTCAACGCGCTGACCAAGCAGTCGATGCAAATGCTCGGGCGACAGCGTCTTCAGACGCGTGGCCCGTCTCAGGTTCGAGCACTGTGGCGAAGATCGTTGCGATCCCGGCAGATTCGGCAGACTGCCCGATGCCGAACTGGCTTTGGCCGAGGGACACGTTCATCGGAATGCCCAGGTTGATCACTCCGATTGATTCGGACCTGTTCAACACCAAGCTTCTGGCGATACGGTTTGGCTGGAAGCTGAGGGCGTCGAGGGCTTCGCGTACTCGGGTGAGAGTCGGCTCCGCGACGTTGTTTTTGCGATTGACGACGCGAGAAACAGTCTGAGCAGAAACCCCCGCCAACCGGGCAACATCGGCAAGACTCGCGTGGCCGTTTCCTGCTTGGCTCTCCGAGGAGATCAACCCGCTGGTCAGAGCGTCCGTCGCCATAGTCCATACTCCTGCCTGATATCTAAAAAAGACTCTACTAGAGAGGATGGCAGCGCTAACAACAATTTCATTGTTAGCGTTGACATTACGTTCCGTATATGTACAAAATTACTTACCCAGGCTGCATGGCGATCGACTCCCGCTAGCCAAGAGCCGGTACTTCGCCCGCAAAGTGCGCGAGCGAGGAACCCTGAAGTACCTATGAGAGGACCCCAATGATGAGGTACAAAAATTTGCGCTTGCTCGGCGCATTCGTCGGCGTCGCGGTGGTGACATCCGGACTTCTTTCCGGATGCAGTACGGGACAAAGCCCGGCGGCATCGTCGACCTTGAAAGTTCTTGCCTGGAAGGGCGGTGGAACCGAGCCGGCGGGGGTTGCTGAGGTCAACGCCGCTTTCGAGAAGTCTCACCCTGGAGTGAAGATCGACTTCACTTACATGCCCGCTGGCGACTCGTACACGCAGAAGCTCTCAGCCGAGCTTCTCGCCGGCAATGCGCCAGATGTCTTCATGGGCGACCCTGTAAGCACCAAGACGCTTGCTTCTTCCGGATATCTGGCCGATCTAGGAAAGCAGTCGTGGGCGTCGGACGTGCTTCCGGACCTGAAGTCCTTCACCGAAGGGAGCGATGGGAAGGTCTATGCCGCTCCCACCGAACTGATCGGCATCACCACATACGCGAACATGGATTTGCTCAAGAAAGTCGGCATTACCGAAGTCCCGACCACTCGGTCCATCTTCCTTGACGACATGGCGAAGCTGAAGGTTGCGGGCATCACCCCTCTCTCTCCCCGACAAGTCGGCATGGACGGCGCAGGCCACGCTCCAGCAGATCGCCTCTACGCTTGTTTATCGCGACGATCCCACGTGGGATCAGAAATTCATCGCGGGGAAGACCAGTTTCGACCGCGATTGGTCGTCGAGCGCAAAGCAGTTGGTGGACTTGGACTCTCAAGGCTACGTAGCTTGGAAGTCGGAGCTCGGCACCGACGAATGGAGTCAGGGCCTTCAGGATTTCAAGGCCGGCAAGAGTGCATTCTGGGTTCAGGGTGCATGGAACCTGGCTGACGTTCTCCAGGCCGGCATCAATGCGCAAATCTTCCCCTGGCCCGCAGATGATGGCAAGCAAGTCTCGACTCTGTTCGCAGGCGTGATGTGGCAGGTGAACAACGCTTCCAAGGCCGACAATGTCGCAAAGGAATACGTCGACTACTGGTCCACCGGACACTCTGCGCCGTTCCTGAATTCGGAAAATGCCATCAGTGCGTTCAAGTCCGTTACTACTCCAAAGTCGGATGCGACGGCGCCTTTCAACGCCGCATACGCCGCGGGCCAATACCGGATTCTGCCCGGGAATACCTGGCTCAACGGAAACGAGGCACAGCTCGGGCAGGCGATCCAGGGGATGTTGTTGGGGCAGACCACACAGCAGCAACTGCTCGCTACTTATGACACGTTGGGCCGCAAAGCACTCACCAGCAAGTAAGCACCCATGATCGAAGGCGGGAGGCGAGACAACTCGCCTCCCGCCGGAAAGAGGAACATCGTTGTTCGCGAACCGAAAACTCACCGCCATTGGATTTCTTGCCCCGGCGATTGTCATATATGGGGCGCTAATTATCTATCCCCTGATCCGTGGGGCCTACCTCAGCTTGACGGACTCGCGCGGTGGTCCGGTGGCGAATTTCGTCGGGCTGCAGAACTTTGCGGAGGCACTGACCGACCCCGTCGTGCTAGAAGCGTTCAAAAATACGATCATTTACGCGGTCGTCGTTGTCGTGATTCAGACAGTGTTGGGTGTCGCGCTCGCACGGGCGATATTCAGTCGGCCGAGGTGGCGGCGTGCTCTCAGCATCGTGATGCTGCTGCCGACCCTTGTTGCCCCAGTGCTCGCAGGATTCATCTTTTCCTACATTTATGCTCCCGATGGGCTTCTCAATCGGACGCTCGATGGGGTCGGCCTGGGCGGGTTGAAACATATTTGGCTCGGTGACCCTTCCACGGCGTTAATGTCGGTCGCGGCAGTGAACGTGTGGATGTTCGCTGGCTACTCCGCGGTGATCTTCCTGGCCGGGTACCTATCGATGCCGGGCGACATCATCGACGCGGCCCAGATGGATGGTGCGGTTGGGTGGAAACGGTTCGCCCTAATTGAATGGCCACTTCTTGCACCATCGCTGACCGTGAACACGACGCTGTCCCTCATCGGCTCGCTTCGGGTCTTCGAATTTCCGCTGGTACTCACCAACGGTGGTCCGGCTAACTCGACTCAGACCCTATCGCTTGTCATATTTCAGAAAGTGTTCTCCGGCGGCAACCAGTTCGCCTACGCCGTCTCGATCTCAGTCCTCTTGTTGTTGGTCGTCGTCATTATCACCGCCAGCATCAACAGGGCCCTCCAGCTTCGCGAAAGGCGGATGTCATGAATCTCGTAGCTCACTCATCGAAGAAGCGCGGGGGCGCTGGGTCGCGGTTGCGCGTTTCTCCCGCGCAAATCCTTTCCAACATCGGGCTGACCTTCGCCATCGTTGCGCTGATGCTTCCGTTCGTTCTGACGTTGTCAGTCGCGTTCAGACCGGCGAAAGACGTCGCATCGAATGCCATCGCCATCCCGACGCATCTGACGTTCTCGAATATCACAGACACTTTCACCAAGCTGGACTACGGCATTAGCGTATTGAACACGGTCATAGTGGTTCTCGGATCCACGGCCCTCACGATCGTGATCGGCGCAATGGCGAGCTATCCGCTCGCGCGCATATCTCGCCCATGGACGAGCGCCGTCTATCGGTCCTTTCTGCTCGGAACATCCATTCCGATTTTCGTGTTGCTCGCCCCTCTGTACTTGCTCATCCGCGACCTGGGACTGCTCAATACCCACCTCGGAGTCGTCTTCATCTACACGGCGTTGAATCTCCCGCTGGCGATCTTCTTCTTCACCAGCTTCTTCCGTCAGATCCCCCTCGAGCTGGAGGAGGCAGCGGCCCTCGACGGGGCGGGGCCCCTGCGCAGTTTCTTCTCGATATTGCTTCCCTTGCTTCGGCCTGTCACAGCGACACTCGCGACCTTCATGACGCTGAACATTTGGAACGACCTTCTGATCCCATTCGTGTTTCTTCAGGACACCGGAAGTCGCACAGTGATGGCAAACGCGTACGCGTTGGTGGATCCGAAATCGGTGGAACCGACTGTTCTCTTCCCAGCAGCGCTCCTCGGGGTTGCCCCCTTCTCGTGATATTCCTTCTCCTTCAGCGAAACGTCGTTGAGGGATTGACCTCGGGGGCGGTGAAAGCATGATCGCCGAGCAGCTCACCCATGAGGGCACGGTACTCGAGTGGGGCAACGGCCTACTTCGTCTCCGGCTGACTCACGGAATGGATCAACCCGTCGTCCTCGAGGACATCGTGCGGGGCGTCGCCGACGCCCCACGAGGACGCCGAAGCAATCGCTGGTCGAAATCTTGATCCCCAGTCTCGGGTTGACTGACACCCCCAACCGTATGGACAAGACCGCCCTGGGGGCACGCCTTCGATACCGAACTCATAGCGAGGAGCGAGACGCGGATACACTCCGTCTGATCGTCGAGCAACATGATGATGTGATCGGGCTGATCGTCGTGACTATCTTCGAAACCGTCGAAGGAGCGGCCGCCTTTCGCACCCGGAGCGTTGTCAGCCTTGAACCAGGGCGACCGGCGATACGAATCGCCGCGGTATCGAGCTTCGCCACCGGCGCGATCCTATCGGATGACTTGACTAGCTTAAAGAATTTGGCGTGCCCGGAGCAGTTGGTCGGCGGAGAACCGCTGGGAGGTCGTGCCCCTTCGGGACCCAGCTGCTCAACTCATAGCCCCTCATGACCCTGCCGAATATCGGCGCGGATTCACATCAGCCACCAGCTTCGGGACGTGGTCGTCCGGCTCTTTCGCGCCCGCTGCGGTTGCCGTGAACTCGGTGCGCGCTCTCGCCTGGCAAGTGGATAGCCCCAGCCCGTGGCGATGGGAAGTGGGGGAGCGAGCCTGGGACCGATCGGCGCTTCCGCGATTTATGGAACCTGAACCGATCGGCCAGATCGTGCGCCGGGACATCGACGACGGTGCGTACTTGGTCGTCAGTGGGCCGACTGACGACTTTCATCAATGGACGCATCTGCTGGTACAAGGAGACGCATTCGAGTCGGTCACGGTGAGCGTCGGCGTCGGGCAGAGCGTGGAAGATGCCCTCGCTGGGCTCACTGAAATACGACGCGCCTGGCGCCGAATGCGAGGCGGTGCCCCTGAATATCCGGTTATCTATAACGATTTCATGGGAACTCTCGAGGGAGACCCCACGGAAGAGAAGTTACTCCCTCTCATTGAAAGCGCCGCACGTGTTGGGGCCGACTATTTCTGTATCGACGCCGGATGGGCCGATAACGGAGAGGGTTGGGCTGATTCGGTCGGGGACTGGAACCCTTCCCTCTCCCGCTTTCCGCGCGGGATTTCGACCACCCTGGACGCTATCCGGGCGCGCGGCATGAAACCAGGGCTTTGGTTGGAACCGGAAGTCGTCGGTGAAACGAGTGACGCAGCCATCGAACTTCCCGAGGAGGCTTTTCTCCACCGATTCGGTGGCCGGATCCGCGATCGCGGCCGCTTCTACTTGGATTTCCGGAGTTCCGCCGCTACAAGCCATCTCGACCGGGTCTTGGACCGACTGGTCGTCAAGCTCGGAGTCTGCTTTTTCAAGTTCGATTACAACTCCATGCTCTCTCCTGGGCCCGACGGAGATGGCGGCAGCGCTGGCGGTGGATTATTAGAAAATGCGCGGGCTCACGTAGCTTGGCTCGCCCGGCTTCGGCAGCGCCATCCGGAAGTTCTCATCGAAAACTGCGCCTCGGGCGGGATGAGGTCCGACTTCGGGATACTCGAGAACGTACACATCCAGTCAACGTCGGATCAACCGAATCCACTTCTTTACCCGAGCATTGCGGTGGGCGCTCTGGCGCACATCCTGCCCGAGCAAGCCGGTAATTGGTCATATCCCCAAGCGGATATGACCGACGAGATGATCTGTTTTACGATTGCCAACGGTCTTGCGGGGCGTCTTTATTTGGCTGGGGTGCTGAGTCGAATGGACGACCGGCAGCTGGACCTCGTCGCCGCGGGAGTCTCCGTTCACAAGCGTCTGATCAAAATCCAGTCAAGCTCTATTGTCAGGTATCCGACCGGCATGGCTCGGTGGGGCGAACCACGGACGACCGTCGCTTTCGACAACGCGGAAAGCGGCGAGATCGTCGTCATCGTTTGGCGCCAGAGTGGTGCAGATCCCGCTGTCGTTCTCGAGATCGGAGTCGATGACGGCGCGACCGTCGAGCAGGTTTTCCCGCCGCCGGAAATCGGTCGTCCGTGGACGGTGGAGTTGAAGAACAGGCGGCTTCTCATCACGGGGTCGGGTGATGAGCCTGCTGCGCGGGTTTATCTCGTGACGAAGACGGTCGGCTGATGCCTTACTTGTTCTCGTACTTCACAACTCAGGATGAATCCCTGCACCTTTCCCTCAGCTGGGATGGCATCGTATTCGAGCCCGTCGCAGGCGGCGGTTCTATCGTTAGCAGTCCGATCGGGGAACGGACTCTCCGCGATCCCTTCATCGGGCGCGCATCCGACGGGCTCTTCCACCTCCTAGCCTCGAACGGCTGGGCAAGCACGAGCATCGTCCACGCCACGAGCGCCGACCTTCTCGAGTGGGTCGATTTTGAGGCCATCCCTGTGATGTCGAAAATTGCCGGCGCGAAGAACGCCTGGGCGCCTGAGTTCTTCTCTGACCGCGACGGAACGATCAACATCATCTGGTCGTCCTCGGTGGGACCGGAACCCGACGCTGGCGTCGACTGGCTGGCCAGCGAGCAGTACCACTCCATCTGGAGCTGCAAAACGCGCGACTTCCGCTCCTACACCGAATCGACGATCTACCTCGATCCAGGGTTCTCGTTGATCGACGCGACCGTGTTCAAACGACCCGACTCGTCGGGCTTTTTGGTCGCCAAAGATGAAAGTGGAACCAACGAGACACCCCAAGTCCGAAAAGATCTCCTCATCTGGGCACTGAGCCCAGATGGACGGCCGGAAGGAACCGGCGTGCGCTTTGGAAGCCCGTCATTTGTCGAAGGCCCCACGGTTTTTGAAAGCGGTGGCCGTCTCGTCATGCTGTTCGACCCATTCCTCGAGGACGGCTATCAAGCAATGACTTCCGTGGACGGGTGGGATTGGGCGGCTGCCCGGCTGGAGTTACCACGGGACGCACGCCACGGATCCGTGACGGTGATTTCTAACGCCGAGGCGGCTCGGCTTCATTCAATGAACGAAAGGTAGATAGGTCTGCTGCACGGTTAGGTGACATCTGAGTTGGCTTGCCTTGCGGGGTGGCCTCAAAGGATGTTGTTGTGCCTAAGCCTTATCCGAAAGAGTTCCGTGAAGATGTTGTCGCTGTCGCGCGTGGCCGTGAGCCTGGCGTGACGATCGAGCACATTACCAAAGATTTTGGTATTCATGCGATGACGTTGCAGAAGTGTGGCGAGTAGCCCCAGTCGGTTGCTGCACGGCCTGCTGCCCGATGACGGTGAGGTGACCGGGATGCTCGGGATGCTGCTGCTCACCGACGCGCGCCGTCCGGCAAGGGTGTCATCGGCGGGTGAGCTGATCCCGTTGGGTGAACCTGTGGGATGTGGATCAGATATCCGAAGGACACGCGCTCGTCCGTGAGCGATTGGCCTCCAAGGACGCGCCTGGCCGGTACCAGCTTCTCGCGGCGATCAACGCCGTGCACACCGACGGCGACGCGACGGACTGGACGCAGGTGGTCGCGTCAGGCTCGACGGCTCGCCGATTGTGCGGCTCAACCGGGCGAGCGTGACAGCGCAGAGGTGGGACGCGCGCTCATCGACGAAATCAAATCGGCGCTCTCGGGATACCACGCCCACCACGCCGCTCGCGCGCACCTGTTGCGTCGGCTGGGTCGGCCCATGGCATCCCGCGACGCTTACGACGCAGCGATCAGCCTCGCAGAAAACACTGCCGAGATCGCGTTCCTCAAGAGGTGCCGGGATCAGGCACGACCAGAAGACAACGGTCGTGGCGGCTGACCAGCCCAAGGCTGACCTTTAGTGTGAAAACAGATAACGGACTTCACTGTTAACTTTTCGGCTCTCGTGCCGACACGGACTCGCCGCTCCCGTGCTCGCCCCGTGTCATCTGAATCGAGGCGCTCACGAGCGCGTCAGTAAGAGGAACCATCTACGGCCATCTCAACCAAGCAAGCATCGGCCGAAAACCGCAACTCGCCTAATAATCCTGCTGCCCTTCTCGAACGTTTTCGTTCTACTATTACCGAAACTCCGTAGTGAGGATAAGTCTGGCGTTCCTCGTTTCGGATATTACAGCCCAGCGTCCGAGGTAGTCACCTAGCTGCCCTCCGTGCCGGTTGTGAGGTGTTTTCTGCGCACCACGATTACCGCGCAGGCCGCCGCAGCGGCGAGGAACAGCGCGGTCGAGACTGTCGCGATGGCGGTATCCGGATGCACGATCGATTCGCCGGACAGCGCCTGAACTGTGAGCACCGCGATGACACCGAGATAGAGCGCCGCGATCACCACGAGAATGCCGAGCCTGGTGGCGGAATCGCACAGGGCCAAGACGCGGCGAGAGCCCAGCTCGAGGAGCAGCGCTGCGACGGGGATCACCTGCATGGCGTGCATCCCGACAAAGTGCGGGATACGCAGGTCGCCCGCAACAGTGCTCCAACCGAGCAGCGGCAGACCGAGGCCCCCATCGGGGAGGCCCACAGTGTGGGCGCCAGCAATCCCCTGGAAGTGTGACAGTTGGGCGGCGGTTGGGCTCGTCATCAAGAACGCGAGCCCCATGCCGATCACCGCGACGATGAGGCCGGACCGGATGGCGAAGCTGCGAGCGGGGTCACCAAGATCGGCGCGAAACAGCAATACGGCCACGAGGATGGTTGCGGCCCAGACGATCACGATCGACACCGCCATCGTGCCCCAGATTGCCGTCGAGAACGGTGTCGACACGTTGAAGTGGCTCGTTGTGTCGGCGACAGCGGCCCCGTCGATGGCCATTATCTCCACGGCGAGGAAGGCAGCGGTCACCGTGCCGGCCCACCAAGCGAGTCGGCGGCGACGCGGAAGCTGGCCGAGCAGCCAGGACAGCGTGACGCTGTAAATCAGTATTGAGAGGGAGAACTTGAGTGGCTTCTCCCAGAGCGGCATCCCCGTGATCGTACGGGGGTCCACTACCAGCCCGACGAGGGCAATCACGGAGAGGGCGACCATGGCGAGGGCGAGCCAGAGCAGTGGTCGGTGCCCACCGAAGCGAGTGAGGACGGAGGCGGGGGACGCGTTGAGCGTGCGGGTCATGGTGGTCATTTCTTCTTCAGGAATATCGCTGGGATGTGACGTGCTCCTGGGCCGCACGGCGCAGCCCGGAGATCAGGGCATCGCCGAGTACGGTGCCCACAACGACGGTTTCGGCCTTGGCTGCGCGGTCGGGTCGCGACTGGATCTCATCGAGGTCGGCGGTGGCGATGAGTAGGGCGGCCTCGGCGTAGCGGGCGTACCAGCCCCGCTCATCCGCCTGCCCGACTCCGCGGAAGGCGGAGAGCACTCGTGCTGCGGCGAGACGCCCGGGGTTCTCCGGTGAGACGTGCCAGCCCTCGAGCAGCGCGTCGATGCTGGCGAGATCCGCCGGGTCAAGGTCACCCGGCTCGATGGCCGCCGACACAGAGCGCTGCGCCACCTTGAAGGCTTCGGGCAGCGAGGCATCCGAGTCAATGGCTTCGAGCACGCTGCGGGCGGATGCCACGCTGAGCCCGCCGACGTCGATGAGCGCGCGGATGAGACGCAGACGATCCAGGTGAACGGCCCCGTAGCTGGCCTGGTTAGCCGTCTCACTCTCGCCCGCAGGCAGCAGTTTTTCGCGTAGGTAGTACTTGATGGTCGCCACCGGGATGCCGCTGGTGGTGCTGAACTCAGCCATTCGCATACGGAGAGTATAACTATCCGACAGTGAAACTATCTAGTAGTAATTTTCTCAGACCACTCCGGAAAAAGGCTCTCGGGACTGCACCTCCACACTCATGTGAAAGCCCTCACCTGTATTCGTGCCATCTTGGCGAGTAGCGCTTGTTGGTAGCGTGAGTCCGGAATTTGATGCTCCTATTGTTGTCAAGCGCTGACTTTCGGTTGTTTGCTGAGCCATGTGCGGTAGCGCTCAGAAAGGACTCGATCTTGGGTGGCGCCGCGTTCAATCCGCGAGATGGCTTTGGGCCAGGCGCTCAGCTCGAGTGCTACTGCGGTCTGGGTGAGGTGCAATGCGAGGCGCCGTGGACGCAGGTCGTTGGTTAGCAGGCCGGGCCGTGGGTGATCTGGATCGGCGGCAAGTCCACGAACCGGGGCGAATTCACCACCGCCAGGATCCGGCCCCGCTCGAGGACACCGAGCTTGTTCGCCGGCACCAACGCCGGACCGCGGGCCAGGGTGCGCGGCGCCCGGGTCGCCGTCGACCGCGGCAACCCCGCCAGGACCGCGGCGGTCCGGGTGGACACTCCCCGGCGGGTCAGGGCACGGTAGGTGGTCATCACGGTTTCGTCTGCGGTGTTTCGTCCCGCGAGCTCTTCGACAAATTTTCGAGTAGCTCGTGCATTTTTGACATGATCTCCAACGCCACCCCGGTCGTGGGCAGACGCCGTTCGGTCACATCGAGCTGCCGGCGAAGCCGGGCGATCTCGGCCTGCTCGGGCGTGAGCCGGCCGATCCTCTCCCCCGCCTTTTTGCCCTGCAGCACGCCCGCGTCGCGGAGCTTGCGCCACTCGGTGATCTGCGAGGAATAGATGCCCTGCTCCCGCAGATACGCCCCGCTCCCGTTCCGAGTCATCGCGTCCTCATACGCGGCCAAATGATCAAGCTTCTGCACGGGCCTGAACGACCGCCTGGCTGTCGGACCACCCGCACGCAGGCCGAGACTGCTGTTCTTTACTCATCGCACTATCGTCGCGCACGACGATCGAAGACGGGCTGGACATGATCGAAACTTCCTGATTCTCGCCCTACGTCACACAGCGGACTTGCTCTGAGCTACTGGCCTCAACTCACCCTGACACGCAGGGCGGCGACGCGAGACGTTTCATAGACACCTTCGTCGAGGGTTACAACCACACCCACCGCCACACCGGCATCGGCCTGAACACGCCCGCCGACGTCCACTACGGGCTCGCAACCGGCAAAGCCGCCAAGAGGTCCGCGACCCTGGCCCAAGCCCGGGCTCGGAACGCTTCAGTACCAGCGTCGATCCCAAAATCCTCGCCACCCCCAACGCGGCCTGGATCAACAAGCCAGCCGAAGCACAAGAAGACGAGCCAAAACTAGCCGCCTAACTCACCCTGGCCCCATTCACCTTGACGTAGGGATCCCCCGATGCGGCTAGAACGGGACACACTGCAGAAACTCGTTGCCGAGCTTCACGCGCAAGGGATGAGGACAAGGGCTATCGCGCCGATTATGGGAGTGCGCGGCGACATCATGGTAGAAGACATTCGAGGTGGCGGAAATCCGCCACCTGCGCCGGGTCCGGAACCTGAGTCCTACTGGTCACCCGAAGAGTCATTCGTCGGGACGCACAGCCTTGGGGCAATCTACACACCACCAGTTATCGTCGACTGCCAGCATAGGCTCGTCGCACTTGGGACAGTTCGGCGTAATGAGGTAGTCCATGCCATGAGTCTGCTCCGAATTGGTGATCGGGTGTTGGAAGAGCGACCAGATGTCCAAAAGACAACTGGCTTTGGCTCTAGGAGCGTGAGTCAGTAACGCCTATTCGGCTTTGATGCCAATGAATGCCTCCGATGTCGTCGGGTTGGGTTGGGGCGTTGCCGACGCGATCGTCGTGGGCTGGGGCTCTGTATCCGTTCGCGTGCCGATCGAAAATAGGGCCACGGCCGTGTTGACGACGCAGGGCAGGATCGCTGTCGCCCGTCAGGGCGGTCTTGCCTGGTCTTTAGGTTGCCGGGTGGGGAGTGCTTTGCGTGGCGAGGCGGGCTTTGGTTTGCAGGGTGTGGAGTTTCATTAGGTTGTGGCAGGCGGCGATCAGGTCCCACTCGTGGGCTGCTTGCTCCAACCCGCGCAGCAGCAGGAATTTTCCTTGCCTCGTGTGGATTTGACCGAACACGGGCTCCACGATCGCTTTGCGCCTGGCGTAAACGGCGCGGCCTTTCTTCGTCTTCAACTTCCGGGCCATGCGTTCCCGGAGCGTCGCATCGGCGGGGATCCGGCCCCGAGGAACCTCGGGAACACGTTCGCCATGCTTGACCCGGCCGGTCGCGATGAAGAACTCGGTCCCGCCGTCGCTGGCCGTCTCAATGGTCTTGGCGTAGTCCAGGTTCGCGGCTGAACAATACCCGGCATCGGCGAGGACCTGCCGGGGCAGAACGCCCGTCGTGGTGTGGAGTTTCTCGACCAGGGGCACGACCTGTTCAACATCCACGCCAATATTCGTCAGCGTCGTCGCGACGATGATCTGATGATCCGCATCCACGATGGCCTGCGCGTTGTAGGCGTAATGGAAGGACCCGTCAGCGGTCTTCATGATCCGCGCGTCCGGGTCGGTGAAGTTGCGTTGAGCCTTCGGATTCACGACCGCGTTCTCGGCCGCATCCTCACCCTTCGCCGTGACAGCATCGTCGTCATCGCCCTTATCCCGGGCTTTCTTCTCGGCCTCTTTCCGCGCCCGGGCGGCCGCGTCCGCCTCCAAAGCGGCGCGCGCCTCGGCCAGTTTCACGAGGCGTGATTCCCGCCTCGCGAGCTCCGGCGGCAACTCATCACCGCGTTTGTCTTTCCCGAACCGGGCATCCTCGGCCTCATCGATCGCATCGGCGTCCGCCAGGAGGGCGGAGACTTCATCGGCGAGGACTTTCTGCTTCTCCGTCAACCGGGCGTAACTCATCGCTTTGCGCCTGGACGCGTTCGCCCGGACCTTGGTGCCGTCCAACGCGACCTGCCCCAGCGACACCATCCCAGCCGCACGACACAGTTCCAACGCCTGCAAAAACACGTTCCCCAGGCTCGCGAGGTGCCGTTTCCGGAACCGGGCGATCGAGCGAAAATCCGGTGCCTGCTGCGCGGCCAACCAACGAAAAGCGACCACGTCCACACAGACCCGCTCCAACTCCCGTGACGAGCGAACCCCGACGCAATACCCGTAAAGCAGCACGCGGACCATCAGCCGAGGGTCATAAGGCGGCTGGCCCTTCGACTTCGCGTAGGACGCGTAGAACTTCTTCAGGTCAATTTGAGTTTCGACGATGTCGGCGATGAAACGAGAGAGGTGGTTCTGCGGCAGCCACTCATCCAAAGACGGTGGAACCAACATCACGGCCGCCGGCTCGAACGCCCGGAACCGCTTGTTCACGCCGGCGCCAGCCTCGACTCCGTCGTCCATGACCAGGTCAACATGTTCGAGTTCTGTCGCGGGAAACAAACCATCAAAATCGCTCATAAGCAATTTTCCCAGACCAACAACCCCAGCCCAGGAAATCCGTCGGCGTTTTAAACTTCGCCGTTACTGACCCACGCTC